>JAEWVY010000355.1 GCA_023396625.1 Pseudomonadota bacterium
CCGAAACGCTTGGTCAGCGCGTAGGTTTCCAGGGCCATGGCCCCGGTGGGCGCTGAAATGGGGTCGATGCGAAGCGTGCTCATGTCGACGGGTCGAGGGCGTCGAGCACGGCCTGGGAAGGTGCGTGCGCTCCGAACACGCCGCCCTGCATGGTGACCATCTTCAGCGCGGCCTCATGGTTGCCGCGGTCGGTGGCGGCCGTGCAGTCGGAGACCAGCAGGCACTCGAAGCCGCGGTCGTTGGCCTCGCGCATCGTGGTGTGCACGCAGACGTCGGTGGTGATGCCGGCGAGGCACAGATTCTCGATGCCGCGGGTGCGCAGGATCAGCTCCAGATCGGTGGCGCAGAACGCGCCTTTGCCGGGCTTGTCGATGACGATCTCGCCTGGCCACGGCGCCAGCTCGGGAATGATTTCCCAACCCGGCTCGCCACGGACCAGGATGCGCCCCATCGGCCCGATGTCACCGATGCCCACGCCACCGGTGCCGGCCTGGCGCGAGCGCCAGCGCTTGTTGGCGGGCAGATCGCTCAGGTCGGGCCGGTGGCCCTCCCGGGTGTGGATGAGGGTGTAGCCGCCGGCGCGCAGGGCGGCCATCAGCGTTTTCAGCGGTTCGATGGGGGCACGGGTAAGCGAAATGTCGTAACCCATCTTGTCGACATAACCGCCCGGACCGCAGAAGTCGATCTGCATGTCGATCACCACCAGCGCGGTGTTGTCGGGGCGCAGGTCGCCGTTCCAGGGCCAGGCATAGGGGGTGGCTTGCACGTGGCGTCGCATGGCTCAGGCCTCCTCGTCCATGGAGGCCAGGCCTGAATCCGGCACCAGCGGGTGCGCTTCCGGCCCCTTGTAGCCGCGCGTCGGCGCGGCGAAGCCGCAGGGGGTGCCATCGGTCACTGTCACGGTCCATGGCAGCTTGTAGCGGCCGGCCGCCATGTCGCGCATGTAGGTGTAGGGACAATCCTGCGCGCCGCCCCGCACCGCCACGTAGCCGCGGTGGTAGAGCTGGTAGAGGTTGTTTTCCACGCCCCAGCCCGTGCGCGCCTCGCGCACGAGGTCGGGTCGAACCTCGGCGGTGATGATCTCGTCGGGCCGTCCCCCCCCCTCGGCCAGCACGGTGCCGTCGAAGCGGCAGAACATGCCCTCGCCCATCGAGTCGAAGCTGCCGTCGCTGCCGCACAGGCAGACACTGGCGGTGTAGGCGAGGTTCTGGAACGCATTGGCCTGGTTGGTGATTTTCCAGGCGTGGCGGATCGGCGCGGTGTAGCCGGCCGTGCGCAGGATGATCTCCGCGCCCTTGTACGCGGCCTCGCGCGCCATCTCGGGGAACATGCCGTCGTGGCAGATGATGAGCGCGAGCTTGCTGCCGTTGGGGCCGTCGCACACCGGCACGCCCAGGTTGCCCGGCTCCCAAGGTTCCACCGGCACCCAGGGGTGGAGCTTGCGGTAGTAGAGCCGGAGGGTGCCGGTGTCGTCGATGATGAGCCCGCTGTTGTACGGATTGCCGTCGGGGTGGGCTTCCATGATGGAAAAGCAACCCCAGATGTGGTGCTCCACGCAGGCGCGCCTGAACGCCGCCACCTCCGGACCGTCGAGCGAGCACATCAAGGCCGGATCGGTGGACATCGACAGGCCGTGCAGCGCGTATTCGGGAAAGACGACCAGATCCATGGTGGCCTGGTTCCGCCGGGCCTTGCCCACCAGGTCGCAGATGCGCTGCGTCTGGACCGCGAGTTGCGCGGGGGTTTCGACCACGGGCAGCTGCAGCTGCACCAGGCCGATGACCACGCCATGCGCCGATTTGTTGAGTCCGCCAAGGCCGCTCATGGGAATCGCCTTTATGTCGAAGTGGAAGACAGCTCGCCGGGTGCGCCGGCCACTGTGCCGCCGGGGCGGCAGGTGAGCACCAGAATCACCAGCGTGAGCACGTAGGGAATGATGTTGAACAGGTGGTAGCCCCAGCTCACACCGATGGACTGCAGCGCCGGGCCGATGGCGCCGGCACTGCCGAACAGCAGGGCCGCCCCCACGCAGCGCAGCGGGCGCCAGCGCGCAAAGATCACCAGCGCCACGGCGATCAGGCCCTGGCCGCTGGAGATGCCTTCGTTCCAGCTGCCGGGGTAGAACAGCGTCAGCGACGCGCCGCCCAGGCCCGCGATGAGGCCGCCGGCGGCCGTGGCCGTGACGCGGATGGCCGAGACGGAATAACCCAGCGCGCGGGTGGCGTTGGCCGAGTCCCCGGCCATGCGCACGAGCAGGCCCGCGCGGGTGCGGGCGAAGGCCCACCACAGCGCCAGCGCGAGCAGCAGGCCGAGGGGCATCAGGGCATTGACCTGCAGGGCCGCGCGCACCGCCGGCAGGGTGCTCCAGTCGCCCAGCGCGATGGCGGGCAACTGCGGCGCCTGCGGCTGGATCAGGGGCTTTCCAAGGTAGAACGCCAGGCCCGTGCCCAGCATCATCAGCGCGATGCCGGTGGCGATGTCGTTGACGCGCGGCAGCGAGCACAACAGGCCGTGCAGCGTGGCCAGCAGCGCGCCGGTCAGCGCCGCGGCCGCCACGCCGATCCAGGGCGAGCCTCCGAGGTAGGCGCCGCCGAACGCCGCCATGGCCGACAGCACCAGCACGCCTTCCAACCCCAGATTGATGCGCCCCGATTTCTCGGTCAGGCATTCACCGAGGCTGACGAAGAGGAACGGCGTCCCCACGCGCAGGGCCCCGCCGACGATGGCGGAGCAGAAGACGACGAATTGGTCGGCGGTCATGCGGGTTTGTCTCCGGGGGCGGGGGCGGCTGGAGATGCCGGTTCGGCGGGGCCGATGCGGGCCAGGCGTGCCCCTACGGCCTTCCAGTCCATGCCGCGCAGCGCCTCGCTGGCCAGGATCAGCACGAAAACCAGCCCCTGCAGCACCAGCATCGAGGCATCTGGCAGGCCCAGGCGGCGTTGCAGCAGGCTGCCCGCCGCGCCAAAGCCACCAAACAGGACGGCGACAGGGACGATGGCCAGTGGATGGTGGCGTGCCATGAAGGACACCAGGATGCCGGCGTAGCCATAGCCGGCGATCAGCGCGGCGTTGGCGTTGGTGTGCACGGCGGCCACCTCGATGGCCCCCGCGAGTCCGGCGCTGGCGCCGCCCAGGGCGCAGGCCAGCAGGATCAGCCGGGAGGCCGGCAGGCCGACCAGCTGGGCCGCGCGCGGGTTGCCTCCGACCACGCGTACCGCGAACCCGGACGGCGTGAGCCGCAGCCACAGTCCGGCGGCCAGGCAGGCCACTCCCCCGATGACCAGCCCCCAGTGCACGTCGGAGCCGGCGATCCCGCCCATGCGCAGGCCTTCGGCCAGCGGGGCGGTCGATGGCTTGTTCAGGCTGGCCGGATCGCGCAGCGGTCCTTCCACGAGGTGGCGGAACAGGCCCAGCGCCACATAGGCCAGCAGCAGGCTGCTGATGGTTTCGTTGATGCCGCGGGCCTGGCGCAACCAGCCCGCCAGCGCCACCCACAGGGCGCCGGCCGCGGCACCGGCCAGGCAGACCAGCAACGTGCCCGCGGCATTGGCCGGCAGCGCCAGGGCCTGGGCCAGCGCGGCACAGGCCAGCCCACCCAGTGCCAGTGCGCCCTCGCCGCCGATGACCACGAGCCCGGCGCGGGCCGGCAAGGCGACGCACAGCGCCGTGAGCATCAGCGGCGCGGCGCGCTGCAATGTGTTCTGCCAGGAATACGCGTCACCGAAGGCGCCCTTGAACAGCAGCCGCCAGACTTCGACCGGATCCACGCCGGCCACCCCGGCGAACAGGCCGAATAGCGCCAGCGCGGCCACGATCGCGGCCGTGGGCAGGGCGAAATCGACGACGGTGTCCCGCATGGCTGGAAAATGTCCGGACGGCTTGGCTTCAAATGGAGCCGATGACCCCCTCGACGAGATAGTTCATCTTCTCCAACTCGATGTCGGTCTGCTTGTGCACCTTGCCGACCGGGACCACGATGGCGCCCTTGTTGTTTTTCAGGCCCCCGGTGAAGATGTCGAAGCTGCCGGCCAGCATCCGGGCTTTCACGGCGTCCGCATTTTTCCTGGCGGCCTCGGTCACTGCGGGGCCGTAGGCGGACATCTTCACGTAGCCTTCCTTCAGGCCGCCGCGGATGAAGTTGGGGTGGGGTTTGCCGCTGCGTGCGGCTTCGACGACGGTGGTGTAGGCCGTGAGCCAGTTCCATTCGGCGCCCGTCAGGTAGGCCTGGGGCGCCAGCTTGGCCTGGCTGGCGTGGTAGCCGCAGACCATCTTGCCGCGCTTGGCGGCCGTTTCGACGATGACCTTGGGGCCGTCCACGTGCATGGTGAAGACGTCCACGCCCTGGTCGGCCAGGCTGTTGGTGGCTTCGGCCTCCTTGACCGGCAGGGACCAGTCGCCCGTGAAGATCACACTGCAGGTGATGCCAGGCTTGACCGAGCGCGCGCCCAGCGTGAACGCGTTGATGTTGCGCAGCACCTGCGGGATCGGCTTGGCGGCGATGAAGCCGATCTTGCCGCTCTTGCTCATGTGGCCGGCGACCACGCCGTTGAGGTACTGGCACTCCTCGATGTAGCCGAAGAAGCTGCCGGCGTTCTTCGGGTGCTTGCCCTCGGTCCACAGACCGCCGCAATGGGCGAACCGGACGTTGGCGAACTTGGGTGCCACGGCCAGGACATGCGGGTCGAAGTAGCCAAACGAGGTGGGGAACACCAGGCTCGCCCCGTCCTGCGCGATCATGCCGGTCATGGTTTTCTGCACGGCCGCGGTCTCGGGCACGTTTTCCTCCTCGACCAATTGGACGCCCGGCATTTTCTTGAGCGCGGCGGCGGCTTCGGCGTGGGCCTGGTTGTAGCCATAGTCGTCGCGTGGGCCGACATAGATCACGCCCACGGTCAGGGGCTTTTGCGCGAAAGCAAACGGCGCGGCGCCCGCGGCGCCCAGCGCGGCCAGGGATTTCAGGGTGTCGCGACGGGTGAAGGACGATGTGCTCATGGGACTTTCTCCGGTTCGGGTTGAGGAAGGGGTAGCGCAATTCATGCCAGCGTGGGCGGAGGCAGCAGACTGACGTGGGCCGCGACCACGCGCCAGCCCTCGGGCGTGCGCAGCCAGGTCTGGCTTTGCCGGCCGGTCCGGTCGCTGCCTTCACGCTGGAATTCGAGGTTGGCGGTGGCGAAATCGCGCCCATAGGTGGTGATCACGGTGCGCAGCACGCGCCGCGCCAGGCCGGTGGCGCTGCGGCTGGCGCGGAAGGCGCGGATGGCGTCGTGGCCATAGAGGTTTTCCGTCGCGCCGTAGCGCAGCGTGTGCGGACTGACCCAGAACAGTGCATCGAGCACGGCCACGTCGTTGGTCACCAGCGCGGTCTCGTAGCGCGCGCAGACCGCGGTCACTTCCGCCAGCACGTCCGGCAGGTTGATGTCCATCACCACGCCACCGGATTCAGATGGGCCAGGCCCGACTGTTGCAACACGTGCGCCGCGCGCAGCGCCAGGTCTTCGCGCCAGGGCGCGGCGATGAGCTGCACGCCCAGGGGCAGGCGGACCTGGCCGGTGTCGCCAGAGGAGCCCTCCGCGTTCGCGGGCCACAGCGGCGCGGCGACCACCGGGCAGCCGGCAAAGGAGATGGGCTGGGTCAGCAGGCCCATTGCCGGGCGGCAGGGGTGGCGGTGGCCATTGACCTCCAGCCATTCGGTGCCGATGGGGGGTGCGCTCACCGGCGTGGCGGGCGCGAGCAGCACGTCCCAGTGGTGGAACAGCGCGTTGACCTTGTCGCGGTACAGGCGGCGAAAGCGCTGGGCGCGCACATACCAGGCCGCGGGCTGCAAGGCGCCGGCGATGAAGCGATCGACCGACAGGGGCTCGAAGTCGCCGGCGCGCGTGCGCAGGTCGTCCAGGTGCAGCTGGCCGCCTTCACTGGCCGTGATCAGGAAGGCCGCGGCCCGGCCCTGTTCGGGGTCAGGCCAGGTCACGGTGTCGGTGGCACCGAGTGCGCGTGCCGCGGTCCGGACGGCTTCGCGTGCGGCCGGACCGGCGTGCGCCTCGAAGTAGCCGCCGAGCACGCCGACGCGCAGGCCTTGCACGCCGCGCGTCAGGTCCGCGCCAACCGGCTGCGGGTCCAGGGCGTGGCAGGCGGGGTCCAGCGGGTCGGGCCCCTGCATGGCGTCATAGGCCAGGGCCAGGCCCTCCACGCTGTCGGCCAACGGGCCCAGGTGGTCGATGCTGTGCACGAACGGGTAGGTGCCGCGCCGGGACAGCCGGCCGAACGTGGGCTTGAGGCCCCAGACCCCGCACAGCGAGGCCGGCACGCGGATCGAGCCGTTGGTGTCCGAGCCCAGGGCCAACGGCACCTGACCAGCCGCCACTGCGGCGCCCGAGCCGCCGGAAGAGCCGCCGGCGATGCGTGCCAGGTCGTGCGGGTTGTGACAGGGGCCGTCGTGCGAGTTTTCGGTGGTGAAGCCGTAGGCGTATTCGTCCATGTTGAGCGCGCCCACCAGCACGGCGCCGGCCGTGTGCAGGCGTCGGACCAGCACGGCGTCCTCGCGGGCCGGCGGGTGGTCGCGGTTGATCTTCGAGCCGGCCCGCGTGACATGGCCCGCGATGTCGAACAGGTTCTTGACCGCGTAAGGCACGCCGGCCAGTGGCGGCAGGCGCTCGCCGCGGGCGCGCCGGGTGTCCACCGCGTCCGCCTCGGCCAGGGCCCGCGCGTGGCATGCGTCGGTGAAGGCGTTGACCCGGCTGTCCGTGGCGGCGATGTGCGCGAGGCGGGCCTGCAGCGCCTCGCGCGCGCCGAGTTGGCCGAGGGCAATGGCCTGCGCGAGTTGTGGCGTGGTCAATGCTACTGAATTCATAGCTATATAGGACCGGTGGATGCTGGGAAATGGCTGTTTTTGCTGGTAATCCACGGTGCAGGACAGTAAATCTCAGCCGGCTCGTCGTGCGGCGCCAGCGGCACCTCGTCCAGCAGCGCCGCCAGCGCGGCGGAGCGCCCCAGGTGGACCGCCACGCGCCGCACCTGATCTTCATCGAGAGGCAGCGCCAGGACGGCCGCCGCGGTTCGCACGTAGGCCGTGATTTCTTCGTCGCCTGTGTTCATCGCCGCACCTCGCGCTGGAAGATGTCCAGGCTGCGTTTCTTGGTGGCCACGAAACTGGCGGCGGACAGCGTGTCCACCGTGCGCGGCCGGGCGTCGTCGTAGGGCAGGATCTCGGCCACGCGCGTGGGCCGCTTGGTCAGCAGCAGCACCTGGTCGGCCAGGTAGACGGCCTCCTCCAGGTCGTGCGAGACCAGCAGCATGGTGGTGCCGGTCCGCATGAACACTTCCTGCAGTCTCTCCCGGATGAACAGCGTCATCTCGAAGTCCAGCGCCGAGAAGGGTTCGTCGAGGAACAGCACCTCGGGGTTGTTGGCCAGCGCGCGCATGATGGATGCCGTCTGCTGCTGCCCCCCCGAGAGTTCGTAGGGGTAGCGGTGGAGGTCGAACTTCACGTCGAACGACGCGACCAGTTCGGCCATGCGCCGGTCCACCTCGGCCTTGGATTGGCCTGCCAGCTTGAGCGGGTAGGCGATGTTGTCGATGGTGCGCATCCACGGGAACAACGCTTCGCGGTAGTTCTGGAACACGTAGCCGATCTGGGTGTCCTTCAGGCGCTTGCCGTCGAACAGGATTTCGCCACGGTCGATGGGGACCAGGCCCGCGATCATGTTGATCAGCGTGCTCTTGCCACACCCGTTGGGGCCGAACACCGAGACGATCCGGTGCTTTGGAATGTCCAGGTCGAAGTCCTCGTACAGCGGCCAGCCCGCGAAGTACTTGGTCAGGCCCCGGATGGTGATGTGGGTGCCTGCCGGGCCGGGCACGAACGCCGGCTTGGGCACGTCGGCGTACACGTCGACGGGAGCATGCAGAACTTCGGTCATCGCCCGCTCCAGTGCACGATCTTGCGTTCCAGAAGCAGGAACAGGATGTTGAGCGCGTACCCCAGGGCACCGGCCGCCAGGATGGACGCGTACATGTCGCGCACGTTCATCACCTGCTGCGCGTTGATGATGCGGTTGCCCAGGCCGCTGTCGGCGCCGATGAACATCTCGGCCACGATGACGATGACCAGCGCCATCGACACCGCCGAGCGCAGGCCGACGAAACTCGGCTGCAGGCTTTCCCAGATCAGCACGTCGCGGAAGGTCTGCCAGCGCGAGGCGCCCATCACCTGCGCGGCCATGACCCGCTGCTTGCGCGCGTTGATGACGCCATAGGCGCTGTTGAACACCACGATCAGCAGGGCGCCGAACGCGGCGATGGCGACCTTGTTGATGTCGGAGACGCCGAAAATCATCAGAAACAGCGGGATCAGCGCCGACGAGGGGGTGGAGCGGAAGAAGTCGATCAGGAACTCCACGCTGCGGTAGGCGCGCTCCGAACTGCCCAGCAACACCCCGAGGGGCATGCCGACGGCCGCGGCGATCAGGAAGGCTTGCACCGTGCGCCCGACCGTGACCAGGAAATCCGTCAGCAGCGGGCCGCCCGCCAGGCCGTTGATCAGCGTGCCCAGCGCCTCCAGCGGCGGCGGCAGCAGAATGGGTTTGATGAGTCCCTGGCGTACCACCAGGTCCCACAGGACGAAGAGCACGACCGGACCGATCAACGGAAGGAAGCGCTCCCCGTGGGACGGGCGTGGCGGCGCTGCCGGCGCGTTGGCGGTGGGTGGCGTCCAGGGGCTGGCCTGCGCGG
>JAEWVY010000401.1 GCA_023396625.1 Pseudomonadota bacterium
CACGCACGCTGCGGGGGAACTGATGCCGGCCTTCGGCGTGCTCGATGGCGCGTCCAACGGCACCGTGGAAATGGCCCACACGGCGCCGTACTACTTCTTCGGCAAGGACCCGACCTACGCGCTCGACTGCGCCGTGCCTTTTGGCCTGAACAGCCGCCAAATGACCGCCTGGATGTACGAGGGCAACGGCATGAAGCTGTTGCGCGAGTTCTACGGCAACGTGGGGATCGTCAACTTCCCCATGGGCAATACCGGTGCGCAGATGGGGGGCTGGTATCGCAAGGAAATCAAGTCGGTGGCCGACATCAAGGGCCTGAAGTTCCGCGTGGGCGGCTTCGGTGGCAAGGTGCTCGAGCGCATCGGGGCCGTGCCGCAGAACATTCCTGGCGGTGAGATCTATCAGGCGCTGGAGAAGGGGACGATCGACGCCGCCGAATGGATCGGACCGTACGACGACCTGAAGCTGGGCTTCAACAAGGTGGCCCCGCATTACTACTATCCCGGCTGGTGGGAAGGTGGCCCGCAGCTGTCGCTGTACGTCAACAAGAAGGCCTACGATGGCCTCTCGGCCGAATACAAGGCGATCGTCGAGTCAGCAGCGGCGTATGCCCATACCGACATGCAGGCCAAGTACGATTACCGCAACCCGACCGCGCTGAAGACGCTGGTGAGCCAGGGCACCAAACTGCATCCGTTCCCGAACGACGTGCTGGCAGCTTCGTTCAAGGCGGCGGAAGAGGTGTACGCTGAGCTCAACGCCAGCAACCCGGCCTGGAAGAAGGTCTATGCGGATTACTCCGCCTACCGCCGCGAAGCCAACCTCTGGTTCCGTTTCACGGAAGCCCGCTTCGACAGCTTCATGCAGGCTCAGAAACTCTGATGTTTTTCTGACGCTGATCTGCCGGTTCGTCGGCAAGAAAAAACCCCGCCTTGGCGGGGTTTTTTCATGAGGTACAGGCCATCATGCGGGGCCCGCATGCGTGGAAGAGAAAGCACCGTCAGGGCTTCGTCTTCGCGTCCTCTTTCATCGACTCCAGCAACCCCTTCATCGGGTCTTCCGCCGCGTCGGCGCCCGGTGCCTTTTCGGGACCTGGGGTGGGGACCGCCGCGGCATCGCCCGGGGCGTTGGCCTCGGCCCCGGACTGGATCTGCAGCTGCTGGAACACCTTGTCGGCATCGATGGTGGGCTCCTTGCTCAGTCCCGTGGATACCAGACCGGGGAAGGCGATGATCAAACCCACCATGATGATCTGGATGAGCACGAAGGGCACGGCACCCCAGTAGATTTGCTCGATCGTGACTTTCTTGACCGGTTTCTTCGTGACCTTGTCGGTGTAGTCCTCGTGCGGCGCGACGCTGCGCAGGTAGAACAGGGCGAAGCCGAACGGCGGATGCATGAACGAGGTCTGCATGTTCACCGCGAGCAGCACACCGAACCACACCAGGTCGATGCCCAGTTTTTCCGCGACCGGGCCGATCAGCGGGATCAGGATGAACGCCAGCTCGAAGAAATCGAGGAAGAAGGCGAGCACGAACACCAGAATGTTCACCACGATTAGGAAACCCAACTGGCCTCCCGGCAGGCCGGTCAACAGGTGTTCCACCCACTTGGGACCATCCACGCCCTGGAAGGCCAGGCTGAACACCGTGGCGCCCACCAGGATGAAGAGCACGAAGCAGGACAGCTTCATGGTCGAGTCCATGGCCTGGCGGATCAGCTTGAAGTCGATCCGGCCGCGCGCGATGGCCATGACCAGCGCGCCCACCGCGCCCATCGCGCCACCCTCGGTCGGGGTGGCGATGCCCAGGAAGATGGTGCCCAGCACCAGGAAGATCAGCGCCAGCGGGGGGATCAACACGAAAGTCACGCGTTCGGCCATGCGCGACAGCAGGCCGAGCTTCGTGATTTTGTTGAGGACAGAGGCCACGAAGGCCACGCCGACCCCCACGCACATGGACACCACGATCAACTCGTCCAGCGGCGTGGTGGCCGGGCGGGACTTGGCAAACCCCACGGCGGCCACCACCGACAGGACCACCAGCACCGACAGCGAGCGCAGGCCCGAGCTGCCATTGTCTTCACGGATGGTGCGGGCCTCGGCAGGCAGCGCGGGCGCGGACGAGGGCTTGACCAGGCTGACCAGCAGAATGAAACCCACGTACAGGCCGGTCAGCACGAAACCCGGGATGAAGGCGCCGGCATACAGATCGCCCACGCTGCGGCCCAGCTGATCGGCCAGGATGATCAGCACCAGCGACGGTGGAATGATCTGTGCCAGGGTGCCCGAGGCCGCGATCACGCCGCTGGCCACACGCCGGTCGTAGCCGTAGCGCAGCATGATGGGCAGCGAGATCAGGCCCATGGAAATGACCGAGGCGGCCACCACGCCGGTGGTCGCGGCGAGCATGGCGCCCACCAGGATCACCGCGTAGGCCAGGCCACCGCGAATGGGGCCGAACAGCTGCCCGATGGTGTCCAGCAAATCCTCGGCCATGCCCGAACGTTCCAGGATCAACCCCATGAAGGTGAAGAATGGAATCGCCAGCAGGGTGTCGTTCTGCATGATGCCGAACATGCGCAGCGGCAGGCTTTGCAGGAAGGCCGGATTGATCATGCCCAGTTCGATGCCCACGTAGCCGAAGAACAGGCCGCACGCGGCCAGCGAGAAGGCGACGGAATAACCGAACAGCAGGAAGACGATGAGGGAGCCGAACATGATCGGCGCCATGTTGGCGGTCAGGAATTCGATCATTTCCGGTCTCCCTGCAGGGCGGCTTCACGGGCGGCCACTTCCTTTTGCAGCAGGAACTCGGCAAGTTCCTCCTCAGGCGACTTGGTGCCCTGCTTTTTCGTGGGGTCGGGAATCAGCCCCTTGAGGAAGGCGATCCGCTTGATCAGTTCGGAGACGCCCTGGACGCCGAGCAGCAGCAGCCCGGCCGGCAGCAGCGCGTACACCGGCCAGCGGATCAGGCCGCCGGAATTCGACGACATTTCCTGGATTTCATAGGCATTGATCACCAGCGGCATGGCCAGTTTGATGATCACGAAAATGAACGGGAACAGGAAGAGACAGATGCCGACGATGTCGATCCAGATCTGGGTCCGCTTGGAAAAGCGCCCCGAGATCACATCGATCTTCACGTGTTCCTGACGCATCATGGTGTAGCCGGCAGCGAGCATGAAAACCGCTGCAAACAGATACCACTGGATTTCCAGAAACGCATTGGAGCCGGTGTTGAAGACTTTCCGGACGATCGCGTTGACGGCGCTGATCAGCACGGCCGCCAGTACGAACCAGGCGACCGAGTGGCCGATGAACTCGGTGAACCGGTCTATTCTTCGGGAAATGGCTAAGAGAAAAGGCATGGTGTCTCCATCAGAGGGGCTGGCCGGCGGTGGCGGGCCTTCGTGATGCCTGCGCAACGGTCTTGCACAGGCCGCGCGATTGTACGTTCGACTTGCACGAAAGACCCGGTGGAAACCACTTAGTTGCCGCCGACCGCCACGAGGGTGAGGGCTCGTGGCGTGGTGGGGCCGCGCGTGTGGCACGGGCTGGGCGATGAATATTAAAATTATAGCAAGCTATCTATTATTGACGCTGAATAAAGGCGAATTTTTTATAAATCTCACCAAGATAGAGCCTGTTTCAAGTTCAGGACCTCCCCAGAACGCAGGTGCAGGCAGCCGGGCACCGCGTCCAGATGGCGCTGCCATGCCGCGCTGCGCAGGAGTTCACACAGCGCACGGACAGGGGGCAGGTCGCGTGCCGATGTCAGGCAGGCCAGGAAATGGTTTTCCTGGACCAGAGGCACGAAATCCAGTCCTCGTGCGCGGGCGGCCGGTTCGGGGCCGAGGCCGGCATCGGCCAGGCCCGACAGAACGGCTTGGGCCACGGCAGCGTGGCAGGGCTCGGTGGTGTCGCCGCAATGGAGTTGCTCTGGCGCCAGCCCAGCCTGATCCAGCAGGTCCGCCAGCAGCGCGCGTGTGCCGCTGCCGAGGGGCCGCTGGGCGAAACGCGCGCCAGTGCGTGCCACATCAGCCAGCGAACCCAGTTTCAGGGGATTGCCCGGCGCCACCATCAGCCCCTGGGTCCGCCGGGAAAAGCCGATGAGGTGGTGCCGGTCAGGTTGCAGCAGGGGGCGGTAGGTGCGGGCCACGTGTGAATCCGCCGGCGCGTGAGACGGGGCGTGGAACCCCGCGACGAGGCAGCGTCCCTCGCTCAGGTCGCGGATGGCGTCCACGCTGCCGCAAAAATGGATGTCCAGGTGCAGCCGGGCGCCGCCTCGTGCCCCATTGGCGGCGTGTTCCCGCAGCAGCACCAGGGTGTCGTCGTGACTGGCGTGCAGACCCAGCATGGGGGAACTGTCGCCGAAGGCCATGGCCAGGCTGCGGTCGAGCTCGGCCCGCAGGGTATCGATCTGCGGTGCCAGTCGCGCCTGGGCCTGCCGCTCCGCGCGCAGCACTTTTTGGCCCAGCTCCGACAGGCGCGCCGGTTGCCCGCGCTCCCAATGAATGAGCTCGTGGCCCAGGCGCTGCTCCCAGTGCTTGAGTTGGCCCCACACATGGCGGTAGGACAAGCCCAGCGTCGTCGCGGCGGCGGCAATCGAGCCGCCGTCCTGCACCGCCTGGAGCAGTGCCATCAGCGGGTTGCCGAGCGGCGCCTCGTGGTTTGTCGCGTCGCGATGCGTGGCCAGCGCGTAGGAGAGTTGGGTCGGATGCACGGCGCCATTTTGCGGGCTGAACGCGCGCGGGAACAGCGGGATTGCCCCTCCCTGCGTGCGTGCCACATCGTGCGGACGGCGGCGTCAGCGGGCCAGGGCCATCGCCTTGATCTGCGCAAACACCGGCAAGCCGGGCCGCAGGGCCAGGCGCCTGGCGGACAGGTGACTGATGCGCGAGAGCAGACGCGTCGTCGGCCCCGGACTGTCCAGCGCCAGGCTGACGAGCACCTGCCCCGGACCGTCATCGGTCAAGGCCAGGACCGTGGCCGGCAGGATGTTGAGGACGCTGGTTTGCTGTGGCTCCACCAGGGAAAGGCTCACGTCGCGTGCCTGGATGCGCACGCGTACGGAGGTCCCCGGAGGGCGCGGCGTGACGGGCGACGCCAGCGGCAGCAGCAGGCGCCCACCGGAAAATTCCAGCACGCACAGACCCGCCTCCGGATTCCGGGTGTCGCCAATCCGCGCCTCGATCAGGGCGGCCGCCGCGTCACCGCGCATCCAGGGCAGTTCCAGCCGGGTCAGCAGGTCGGCCACCGGGCCGCTGGCCAGCGGACGACCTTCATCCAGCAGGACCACGTGGTCGGCCACCCGGACCAGTTCTTCCGCGGCGTGGGTGACATAGACCACGGGCATGTCGAGCCGCTCGTGCAATTGTTCCAGCCAGGGCAGGATGTCGGCCTTGCGCTGCATGTCCAGCGCAGCCAGCGGTTCGTCCATCAGCAAGACCCGTGGGCTGGTGGCCAGGGCCCGGGCGATGGCCACGCGCTGGCGTTCGCCGCCGGACAGGTCGCCCGGCATGCGGTGAAGCAGATGGCGGATGCCGAGCAGATCGAGGCCGTGGTCCCAGCCATGCCGACGCTTGTCGGGCGGCGTGCGCCGGAAGCCGAACTTGAGGTTGTTCTCCACGTTCAGGTGGTTGAAGAGGCTGGCTTCCTGAAACACATAGCCGATGGCACGCCGGTAGGTGGGGCAAAACACACCCAGCGCGCTGTCCTGCCAGATTTCGCCTGCCACGCTGATCCGGCCTCGTGCCTGGGGCTCCATCCCGGCGAGAATGCGCAGACAGGTCGTCTTGCCCGACCCGGAAGGGCCGAACAGGGCCGTGACACCATGTCCGGGCAGACGCAGGTCGACGTCGAGCACGAAGTCCGGTCGTTCCAGCCGGACTTGCAGGGCCAGGTCGTCGTTCGGCACGGGGGAGCTCTCCTGCATCGGATTCATGTGGTTGCGCCCTGGCGGCGCCCGTTGTAGACCTGCAGCGTCAGCAGCACCAGGAACGAGAAACCCAGCATCACGCCGGCGAGTCGGTGGGCATCGGCATATTCCAGCGCTTCCACGTGGTCGTAAATCTGCACCGACACCAGCCGGGTGACGCCGGGAATGTTGCCGCCCACCATCAGGACCACGCCAAATTCACCCACGGTATGGGCAAAGGACATCACCATGCCGGTGACAAAGCCAGGTCGACACAGCGGCAGTACCACGCTGAAAAACGTATCCAGCGGGCTGGCACGCAGGCTGGCGGCCGCTTCCAGCGGACGCTCCCCCAGGGCGGCAAGGGCGTTTTGCACCGGCTGCACCATGAAGGGAAGCGAATACAGCACCGAGCCCACGACCAGTCCCCAGAAGGTAAAGGGCAGCAGGCCGATCCCCATCGCCTGGGTCCATTGCCCCAGCGCACCATGCGGCCCCATCAGCACCAGCAGGTAAAACCCCAGCACCGAAGGCGGCAACACCAGCGGCAGGGCGACCAGCGCCCCGATCGGCTTTTTCAGCCAGCAACCGGTGCGTGCCAGCCACCAGGCCAGCGGTGTGCCCAGCACCAGCAGGATGGCCGTGGTGAGCGCGGCCACCTTGAGGGTGAGGACGAGGGCTTGCAGGTCAGTGGCGGTGAGCATGGTGGGCCAAGAGGATGGACTTGGCGGCTATTGTCATAGGTTGGGCATCACTTCGTGTGCAAACAAGCGCAGCGACCGTTGCACCGCCGTGGGCGTCAGACAGCCAAAAAACGTGGGCAGCAGGTTGAAGTGGCGAATGCCCAGCTGGTCGCGCAGCTCGGCGATGCGGCGGGCGCAGGTGGCCGGGGAGCCGCACACGACCATGCGCTCAATGAACCGCTCGGGTTCCAGGTCGTCCAGGTCGACGACTCCGAGTCCCCGTTGGGAACGGCCCACCGCGTTCAGCCGGGCCAGCAGCGGGGCCAGGGCGGGCAGCAGTTCCCGGCGCGCCTGGGCATCCGATTCGGCCACATAGGTAAAGCGTCCGAAGGGCACCTGGCTGACGTCACCACCCGCATCGGCAAACCAGTGCAAGGTTTTTTCGGCATGGGCGGCGGATTGAATGCCATGGATCATCAGATGGTGGCCTTGCGCACCGGCCCAGCGGGCCAGGTCCTCGCTGTAGGTGCCAACGTAGATCGGCGGGTGCGGTTGTTGTACCGGCTTGGGTTGAACGTCCAGCGGCGCACCCCCGAGCATCAGTGGCGTGGGTGACCAGCAGTCCAGCACATGTTGCAGGTCGGTCTGGAAGCGTTCACGGGCGCGGCCTGCGTCGACATCAAACGCCTCCAGATAACGTTCGCTGCCACCGCGCGACACGCCAAAGTCAATGCGTCCCCGCGACAGGGCATCGAGACTGGCCAGATCTTCTGCCAGCCGGATCGGGTGATGCAAAGGCAACAGCAGCAAGGAGAAGCCCAGCCGAATCGTGCGGGTGGCCGCCGCCAATGCGCCGGCCACCACCAGCGGCGACAGCACATGACGGCCACCACGTTGTTTGTCCCGGGTCTGGAAGTGTTCTTCATTCAGCCACAGCGAGTGAAACCCCTGGCGTTCGGCGCGTCGAGCCAACATGGGCCACAGCGCCGGCGCACTGGACTCGAATCCCGCTCCGGAGCCTGACAGGCCGAAACGCATGGACGCGGCGTGCCGGTTCGGCGTAGCCAGGCGCGAGGTCGACTCAGTGGGCGAGTTCACCGACCACCTCCCGGGCTTGTTCCTGGCTCAGCGGGTAGCCCAGCAAGCGGTTGTAGAACTGCTGGGTGGTGGCCACCATGTCGAGGTCGGCAAAGTGTTGGGGATAAAACGTCTTGGCGGCCCACAAGACCGTCAGCGGCTGCTCGATGTTGCGGTTGCCCCAGGTGTGGACACCAAAAGGAACCACCACCACGCGCTGATGTTGCACCGCGGACAAGCCACTGAATCGCGCGTCGGTGCGGATGAACTTGGCGTCCTCCGCGGTCGCGGCAATGATCACGTCCGGGTTCCAGCGCAACAGGTCTTCAGGGCTGAAGGGCACTTCTTCAACCAGGCGATCCCCGGCAGTGACACTGGCGCCGCCGGCAGCACCAATCCACCAGTCCGCAATTTTGTGGGGTTGCACCAGGTTGCGGCACTGGCAATACAGCACCCGCGGGCGTTGAGCCGGCGCTACCGCACTCACCTTGCTGGCCACCTGAGCCAGCGTGTCATCAAAATAGGCAATGTAGGCCGCGGCAGCTTTGGGCGCCCGGAACAACTCGCCCATCAGCCGCACGTTGCGCGCAATGGCGCCGACATCGGTCCACGTCAGCAGCAGGGTGGGAAAGCCGCGTTTGCTGAGAGATTCAGCCACGGGGGCATCCATCGTCAGGATCACATCGGGTCGCAACTGCAACAAGGTTTCGACGTTGGGGGTGCGGTCGGCGCCTTGTGGCACCAGCGCCCCTTTCATCTGTGGGGCTAGTGCCAGTTGCAGGCGATCGCGCGGGGGTTTGACGAACGGCGGCAAACCATTCACCAGTTTGCGGCCTTGGCCCACCGCGAACACAAAGCTGTTGATCACGGGCACGGAACCCACCGTGACCACCCGTTCGATGCGTTCGGGCACCTCGACGACGCGTCCTGCTGTGTCGACCACGGGTCGGGCCTGTGCCAGCCCACAGCAGAGCAGGCCCAGCGTCAGCAGGGCGGCGCCCCGTCCTCGCCGCCTGGGCGTAGCGTGGTTGACGTGGCAGTACGGCAGCGGGTGGGGATGATGCATGGGAGCTCCTCGGTTGGTTGAATCTTGATGACGGCTGTGAGCAAAGCGGAGAAATGTGCGGTGACTTCTACAGGGGGCAAAAGCCTGCCGCATGCCCGTTGGCGGCGCACAGCGCCTGCACCTGGATGCCGTACAAGGAGTGAATGGCTGACGGTGTCAGGATGTGTGCGGGCAGACCGTCGGCGGTGATTTGACCGGCTTGCAGCACCACTACCCGATCTGCCCCCCAAAGCGCGTGCTCGGGATGGTGGGTGCTCATCAGCACGGCGTAGCCTTCGGCGGCCAGTGTGCGTAGCAAGACCAGCAAGCGAATCTGGTTACCGTAGTCGAGCCCGCTCACGGGCTCATCCAGAATCAGGGTGCGGGCACCTTGCGCCAAGGCGCGGGCGATCAGGGTCAGTTGCAGTTCGCCGCCAGAGATCTGGGTGTAGGGGCGATGCGCCAGGGCGCTCAGACCCACCCGTTGCAACACCGCATCCACCTCCCGAGCATCTTCAACACCCGGTTCGCGCGACAAGCCGCTGTGAGGGAAACGACCCAGCAGCACGATCTCGCGCACGCTGTACGGAAACGGTGAGACATGCCCCTGCGGCACATAGGCCATATGTCGAGCCACGTCGCGTCTGGGCCATGTGTGCAGGGCTTGCCCAGCCAGCGAAACCTCCCCCTGGCTCGGTCGCATGAACCCCATCAACAAACGCAGCAGCGTGCTTTTGCCAGCGCCGTTGACACCGAGCAGGGCGGTCACGGTGCCGGCATCGATTTGCAGGTCAATGCCGCGCAGCACGCTGCCGCCAGCGTAGGCAAAGTGCAGACCATTGGCACACAGCGCGTGGTTGTCTGGCGTCATGACCAACCCTGGCGAGCCCGCTTCAGCACCAGCAGGAACACGGGAATGCCGAGCAGCTCGGTGACGATGCCCACCGGGATTTCAGCCGAAGTCAGCGTGCGTGACAGCGCATCTGCAGCCAGCAGAAACAGGCCACCGACGACGGCGCATGCCGGCAACAAGCGCACATTGCCCGGCCCGACCAGCATGCGCGTGATGTGCGGCACGATCAGACCGACCCAACCGATCATGCCCACCAGCGATACGGTCAGCGCGGAAATCAGGGTCGCGGCAGCGATGACGCCGTAGCGGACCTGGCGCACCGGTACGCCCAGTGACAGTGCCTCATCGTCGCCCATGGTCAAGGCATCCAGCGCCCGTCCCAGCCGCATCAGCACCAGCATGCCGCCCAGCATGGGCAGCACGTACCAGGCGAGGCGATTCATGTCGGCCTGAGCCAGACTGCCCATCAGCCAATACACGATGGTGGGCAGCTGGTCGTAGGGATCCGCCACGTACTTCACCATGGACAACAGCGAGGCAAAGAGTGCGCCGCTGATGATGCCGCCCAGGACCAGCATCACCAGCGAGGTGTTGCCGAACAGCCCGGCAACGCTCAGCCCCACCACCACGGCGACCATGCCCATGACAAACGACAGCAACTGAATGACCCACCAGTCACCCGAAATCAGCACACCCAGGGCAGCGCCAAAGCCGGCGCCGGCCAGTACCCCGAGCAGGCCGGGGGAGACCAGCGGATTGCGAAACACGGCTTGATAGGCAGCACCCGAGACCGACAGTGCGGCCCCCACCAGCACGGCCACCAGCACTCTGGGCAGTCGGATCTGGACGATCAGGTTGTGCAGCAGGTGGTAGCGCTGCGGCTCCATCGGCGTGAGACCCACCGAGGCCAGGAAAAAGTCGCCGAGATCGGCCAGCGGCAGTGGGTAGCGGCCAATGCCCATAGCCAGCACCATGGCTGCCAGCAGGGGCGGGATGAACCACCCATTCCAGTTCGCGCGGACGACAGCCGGGTCAGCCATGAGACCAGGAAGACATGAGCCAGGGGGCGAGGACGCCGGTCGCTAGGACGCAATCATTGCCACTTGGGGCATCCAGCCCATGGCTCGCGGGACGACGCGCTCTGTACGGTCGGGCCAAGGCTGCTCAGATTTCATACCCGTACGAGCGGATCAGGTCCTTGATATTGGGGCTCTTCAGCAGATCGGCGAGAGCACGGGCCGCCGGATTGCCCGAACCATGCTTGAGAATCACTGCGTCTTGCCGGATGGGGGCGTACAGCGCCTGGGGAACAACCCACATCGAGCCGCCTTTGAGGCGGCCACCTTCGAGCACCTGGGACATGGCGACAAAACCCACGTCGGCGTTGCCGCTCTGCGCAAAACCGAAGGCCTGGCCGATGCTTTCGCCCTGCACGAGTTTTGGGGTCAACGCAGACGACAGCCCCAGTTTTTCGATGACCTGGACCGCCGCCGCGCCGTAAGGCGCCACCTTGGGGTTTGCCAGGGCCACCTTGCGCAGCGTCGCATCTTTCAGGATGTTGCCTGCGGCATCCACGCGCCGAGCATCGGCCGACCACAGAACCAGCTTGCCGGTCGCGTAGGTGAAGCGGCTGCCGTTGACCGCTTGACCCTCGTTCTCGAGTTTTTCCGGCGTTTTCACATCCGCCGCCAGCAGCACATCGAAAGGCGCGCCATTTTTGATTTGCGCGTAGAGTTTCCCGGTCGCGCCCAGGGTCACTTTCAGGGTATGCCCGGTGGTCTTTTCAAGTACCGCCGCGACAGCCTTGATCGGTTCGGCAAAATTCGCGGCGACGGCCACCAGGGCTTCGTCGGCGCGGGCTTCCGTCATGATGGCCAGAAAGCACAGGGCGCCGACCGCGCGCGACAGCCTGCGGGACCTTGGAAGCGAAAAATGCATGTCAGACTCCATTGTTGAAGTGAATGAAAGAGCGGGCATGGGAGACCACGGCATCGCTATTCTATTTTGGAATAACGAATGAGTCTGGAAAAATTCTTGGTGCCTGAAGTCATGTTCGACAAGACAGTTTTTTTCGTATGAATCGGTTTCCCATTCCGCAGGTTTCCACGTCCTCCGACGGATTGCCGCTGGCGCTGGCCGACGCAAGCACGGACAGGCGTCTCGACGTGCTGCGGCGGGTCGCAGCGGGGAGTTCGATATCCCAGGCCGCGCGCGAGGTCGGTGTGAGCTACAAGGCCGCGTGGCAGGCGCTGGACACTTTGTCCAGCCTCTGCGGCCTGCCGCTGGTGGAGCGCACGGTGGGCGGCGCGGGAGGCGGGGGGGCCCGCATCACGTCTGATGGCGTGCGTCTATTGCAGTTGGCCGATGAACTGGCCAGGGCGCGAAGTCAGGTGCTGGCGCGATTTTCGGACGGCAGGAACATGGCCGCCGGTCTGGGGCTGCGCACCAGCATGCGCAACCAGTTGCCGTGCGAGGTCGTGGGATGTGAATGGCCGTCCCCGGGGGAACCGCTGGGGCAGGTCCATCTGCGGACCTTTGGGGGCACGGTTCTGGTGGCCAGTCTGACCCGTGAAAGCGCCGATCTGCTGGGCCTGCGTCCTGGCGCGTTGGTGCTGGTGATGTGCAAGGCGACGGCGGTGCGGATACAGGCGGGCACACGGGCGGGCGGCGAGCCCGGGGACGGATGCGTGGCCGCCGCGGACCCGGGAAAGTGTGTGCTCGAGGGGCGGGTGGAGCGCATCGGTCGCGGGGGGCGGCAGGACGAGGTGGTGCTGGCGCTTCCTGGCGGGGGATATTGGGTGGGCATGGCCGATCATCCGTTTGCCGGCGAGACGGGATGCCTGGCCCAGGCCTGCATGGACGCCACGGCGCTGGTCGTGGGACTTTCGGGTTGAGTCACACCCGCCGGAGAATGCGCTGGAAAACGATGCCAGGCATCCGGTTCGCGTCGTCAGGCCTCGATTTGCTCGCGGTATTCCTGCACGGCTTGACGCACGAAGTCGCTGAGTTGCGGGCAGTTGCCTGCGTCGATGCGCGCCAGCAGCGCCCTGCGCATGCGCGGTTCCCAGAATTTACGCAGATGAGACGCGGTGCCTTCGAGGGCCTCCTTGCGGTCGGGCATGCTTGCGAAAAAAGTGCCAATCTGGTTGGCCATGCGGATCAGGTTGTCGTCATGCATGGGGGGTATCGATTACGAATCGTTGGGGATGGCTGTAGATGGACACATCGTGGCCTCGCGCAAAACCAAGCAGGGTCAGGCCGGCACGCTGGGCCACGTCCACGGCCAGCCCGGTCACACCGGACACGGCCGCGAGCAGGGCAATGCCCGCCGTGGCTGTCTTCTGCACCATTTCATAGCTGGCCCGACTGGTGATGATGACGAAACCGGCGTCCGCCGGCTGACGGTGGCGGACCAGGGCACCCACCAATTTGTCCAGAGCATTGTGGCGGCCCACGTCTTCACGCAGGAATTCGATGTGGCCATCGGCTCGGCACCAGGCCGCCGCATGGGTGCTGCCGGTGATGCACAGCAAGGCCTGCTGTGCCCGCAAGGCGGCCAGCGCGCGAGCGACGCCGCTGGCCGTGAAGATCTGCTGACCCTGCAGGGGGCGCGGGTGACGTACGGCATGGGCCAGGCTTTCCGTGCCACACAGGCCGCACCCGGTGCGGCCGGTGAGATTGCGCCGTTTTTCCTTCAATCGGGCAAAGCAGGAAGCGGCGACCGTCAGTTTCAGCGTGATCCCCTGTTCGGACGGGAGCCATTCGCAGTCGTGGACCTGTGACACATCGTCCACCACGCCTTCCGTCAGGGAAAATCCGTAGGCGAAGTCCTCCAGGTCGGCTGGAGAGGCCATCATCACGGCGTGGGATATCCCATTGAACTCGAAGGCGACCGGAACCTCGGTCGCTACGCAGTCCTGCCGCTCGAACCGGCTCCCCGCCCGCAGGCCGCGAACGTCGAGAGCGCGGTAGGCCTGGATGTCGGCGCAAGCCAGTTCGGACAGGTCCATGATTGGCCTTTATCGGCTTGATGCGCCGGACGCCGTGGCGGTGGCCTGGGCTGCCGCCACGAGTTCCAGTTGCCGGGCGTTGAATCGGGAATAGGACTTCTGCCACTCCGAAGGCTGAGCGACGGGCATCACCTGCACCGCGGTGACCTTGTACTCCGGGCAATTGGTGGCCCAGTCCGAATTGTCGGTGGTGACCACGTTGGCACCCGACTCCGGGAAGTGGAAAGTGGTGTACACCACGCCCGGCTGTACCCGTTCGGTGAGCTCGGCACGCATCACGGTTTGCCCGGCACGACTCTCGATGCCTACCCAATCGCCCGGCCCGATACCGCGTTCCTCGGCGTCATGAGGATGGATCTCCAGGCGGTCCTCATCGTGCCAGCGGTTGTTCTCCGTGCGCCTCGTTTGGGCGCCCACGTTGTACTGCGACAGAATGCGCCCGGTCGTCAGAATCAAGGGGAACCTGCGCGTGACCTTTTCGTCTGTCGCCACGTACTGGGTGATCATGAAACGCCCCTTGCCGCGCACGAACTTCTCGCGGTGCATGGTCTCGATGCCCAGTTCCGGCGTGTTCTCATTGCAGGGCCACTGCACGCTGCCATGCTTCTCGATCTTTTCATAGGTCACGCCGTGGAAGGTCGGCGTCAGCGCGGCGATCTCGGCCATGATCTCGCGGGGGTGGGTGTAGCTCATGGGATATCCCAGGGCGTTGGCCAACTTGACCGTGACCTCCCAGTCCGCGAAGCCCGCCATGGGCGGCATCACCTTGCGCACCCGGGAAATGCGGCGCTCGGCGTTGGTGAAGGTGCCGTCCTTCTCCAGGAACGAAGAGCCGGGCAGGAAGACGTGGGCGTACTTCGCCGTTTCGTTCAGGAAAATGTCCTGCACCACGATGCATTCCATCTGCGCCAGCGCGGCCGTGGTGTGCTGGGTATTCGGATCGGATTGAACAATGTCTTCGCCCTCGCAGTACAGGCCTTTGAAGCTGCCATCGAGCGCAGCATCGAACATGTTCGGGATGCGCAGGCCCGGCTCGGGACTGAGCGTCACGCCCCATGCGGCCTCGAACTGGGAGCGCACCGTGCTGTCGGACACGTGGCGGTAACCCGGGAATTCGTGCGGAAATGAACCCATGTCGCACGAACCCTGCACATTGTTCTGTCCGCGCAAGGGATTCACGCCCACGCCCTCGCGCCCCACGTTGCCGGTGGCCATGGCCAGATTGGCGATGCCTATGACGGTGGTGGAACCCTGCGCGTGTTCGGTCACGCCCAGTCCGTAGTAGATGGCGGCGTTGCCTCCGGTCGCGTAGAGGCGCGCCGCGCCGCGAACCAGCTCCGCAGCCACGCCGGTGACCGCGGCCATCGCTTCCGGCGAATTCTCGGGCCGGGACACGAATTCGCGCCACTCACGCGCCGACTTTTCGTCGCAGCGCTCGGCAATGTAATCGTGCGCCAGCAAGCCCTCGGTCACCACCACATGCGCCAAGGCCGTGACCATCGCCACGTTCGTCCCGGGCCTGAGTTGCAGGTGGTAGTCGGCCTTGATGTGCGGAGAATCCACGAGGTCGATCTGGCGCGGGTCGATCACGATCAGGCGCGCACCTTCGCGCACCCGCTTTTTCAGGCGCGACGCAAACACCGGGTGGGCCGCCGACGGATTGGCTCCCATGACCAGGATCACGTCCGCCTTCTCGCCCGATTTGAAGGTCTGCGTCCCGGCCGAGGTGCCGTAGGTCTGCCCCAGGCCATAACCCGTGGGTGAATGGCACACGCGGGCGCAGGTGTCCACGTTGTTGTTGCCGAAGGCGGCGCGCACCAGTTTTTGCACGAGATAGGTTTCCTCGTTGGTGCAGCGCGACGATGTGATGCCCCCGATGGCGTCCTTGCCATGGCGGGCCTGGATACGGCGGAATTCGCTGGCGGCGTGGCTGATCGCCTCGTCCCAGCTCACCTCCTGCCAGGGATCGCTGATGCGCTTGCGGATCATGGGCCGGGTGATGCGGTCCTTATGGGTGGCGTAGCCCCAGGCGAAGCGGCCCTTGACGCAGGAATGACCTTCGTTGGCCTTGCCGTCCTTCCACGGCACCATGCGCACCACCTGGTTGCCCTTCATTTCGGCCTTGAAGGCGCACCCCACGCCGCAGTAGGCGCAGGTGGTGATCTTGCTGTGCTCCGGCTGCCCCAGCGCGATGACCGTCTTTTCCTGCAGGGTCGCCGTGGGGCAGGCCTGCACGCACGCGCCGCAACTCACGCACTCCGACGCCATGAAGGCCTGGTCCTGCCCCGGCGACACGCGAGAGGCAAAGCCCCGTCCGCTGATCGTGAGCGCGAAGGTGCCCTGCGTTTGCTCGCAGGCGCGCACGCAGCGATTGCACACGATGCACTTGGAGGGGTCGTAGGTGAAGTAGGGGTTGGACTCGTCTTTTTTTGCATCGAGATGGTGCGCCCCACCGTATTGATCGCCGACACCGTAGCGCACCTCGCGCAGGCCCGTGACGCCGGCCATCTCCTGCAATTCGCAGTCACCATTGGCTGCACAGGTCAGGCAATCCAGGGGATGATCCGAGATGTACAACTCCATGACACCCTTGCGCAATTGCTGCAGCTTCGGCGACTGGGTACGCACTTTCATTCCCGCCTCGGCTGGGGTGGTGCACGACGCAGGAAAACCGCGCCGCCCCTCGATTTCCACCAGGCACAATCGGCACGAACCAAACGGTTCCAGACTGTCGGTTGCGCACAACTTGGGCACCTGCACGCCTGCAACCACGGCCGCGCGCATGAGCGAGGTGCCGGCGGGCACCGTGACGGATTCGCCATCGATCTCCAGCGTGACTTCCTGCGTGGACACGCGCTCCGGGGTGCCGTGGTCTATCTCTGGAATGTGTTCAAGCATGATGTTTCCTCGACGGGTTTGCCTCAAGCGGCCTTGTTCACCGGGAGCGCCAGGCCAAAATCACCCGGGTAATGATCCAGCGCGGAGAGCACGGGATTGGGCGTCAGCCCGCCCATCGCGCACAGCGAGCCGTGGGTCATGGTGTCGCACAGGTCGCGCAACAGCGTCTCCTGCAGGGCAGGATTGACGCCACGGGTGAGCCGGTCGATGACTTCCACGCCCCGTGTCGATCCGATACGGCACGGTGTGCATTTACCGCATGACTCCAGTGCACAGAATTCCATGGCGTAGCGCGCGAGCTGGGCCATGTTCGCGCTGTCGTCGTGCACCACGATGCCACCGTGACCCACGGTCGCCCCCACGGCGGCATAGGCTTCGTAGTCCAGGGGGACGTCCCAATGCGCCGGCGGCACATAGGCACCCAATGGACCGCCGACCTGCACCGCCTTGATGGGCCGCCCTGAGGCGCTACCTCCGCCAAAGTCGTACATCAACTGCCGCAGCGTGACGCCAAACGCCTTTTCAATCAGACCGCCGTGCTTCACATTGCCCGTCAACTGGAACGGCAGGGTGCCGTGCGAGCGCCCCACGCCGTAGTGCTTGTAGAAGTCCGCGCCCCGCGCCAGGATGAGGGGAGCGGACGCGAAGGTGATCACATTGTTGATCACGGTGGGCTGGCCAAACAGACCCGTCAGCGCCGGAATGGGCGGTTTGGCGCGCACCACCCCCCGCTTGCCCTCGATGCTCTCCAGCATCGCCGTTTCCTCGCCGCACACATATGCCCCCGCAGCCTTGCGCACCTCCAGGTGGAAGGCTTTGCCGGAGCCCAGCACATCGCTTCCCAGAAACCCCGCGGCGACCGCCATCTCGATGGCCTGGCGCAGAGTGGCCACCGCGTGCGGATACTCGGATCGGACATAGATGTAGCCCCGGGTGGCCCCCGTGCTGACGGCAGCAATGGTCATGCCTTCGATCAGCATGAACGGATCGCCTTCCATCGTCATGCGGTCCGAGTACGTGCCCGAGTCGCCTTCGTCGGCATTGCAGACCACGTATTTCTGCCCGGCCTGGGCCGCAGCCACCGTTTTCCACTTGATGCCCGCGGGAAACGCCGCCCCCCCGCGTCCGCGCAACCCGGAGTCCAGCACCTGCTGCACCGTCGCGGCACCCCCGATCTCCAGTGCCCGACGCAATCCGGCATAGCCTTCGTGCGCCTCGTAGTCGGACAAGGACAGCGGATCGGTCACGCCCATGCGCGCGAAGGTCAGGCGCTCCTGCTGGCGCAGCCAGGGAATGTCTTCCGTCCGGCCGTGATGCAGGGGGTGCATGCCGCCCATGTGAAAGGCGGCGTCGAACAGGGCCGGCACGTCGTCGACGGTCACCGGTCCATAGGCGATCCGCCCGTTGTCCGTCAGCACTTCGACCAGCGGTTCCAGCCAGAACATGCCGCGTGTGCCGTTGCGCACGAGATCGATCTCCAGGCCACGCCGCGTGGCCGCCTGCATGATCGCCGAGGCGACCTCGTCGGCTCCCACGGCCAGGGCTGCGGAATCGCGGGGAACATACATCCGGATACTCATGCTTTGCTCCTGGCGGCGGCCACCAGTTGGTCAAATTTGTCAACATCGACCCGCGCGTGCAAGCGGTCGTCTACCATCACTGCCGGCGACGATGAACACAGCCCCAGGCAATACACAGGCTCCAGCGAGAAGGCGGGCTCGTCATTCTGTGTCCGTTGGCGGTGGCAGGCATGTGCCCACAGACTTTCGGCCCCCATGGACTGACACGCCTCGGCGCGGCACACCTGCACCACATGGGCCTTGGCCGGTTCGCGGCGGAAATGATGGTAGAAAGTGAGCACGCCGTGAACTTCCGCACGCGACAGACTCAGCGCTTCGGCGGCGATCTCCACGGCATCGTCCGGTACATGGCCCAGCGCATCCTGGATGTCATGAAGAATAGGGAGCAATGCCCCCGGCAAGTGTCTTTTGGCTGCCACCAAAGCATGAATGGTTTGTTGCATTTTTTCTGCTGTCACAGGATATTCCAGCGGTATTGAATCAGTGCGGGCTGACCGGGACAAGCCAAGACCAGTCGGAGAACGTGACTATCTGATGGGACGGTCAGGTATAGCGTACCAGTCCACCGGACAATTGGCGGTGCGGGTCCGATGGCCACAACCCCGCACAAGACCGCCAACCGTGCCGCAGTGCCAAGGTCGAAAAGCCTTCCTACCCATGCCATGACATTGGATTGACCCGGAGGCAGCGTCGTGCTCCCGTGCATTCTCCAGGAAAAGACTGGGTGGCACTTTCGTGTGGCCCACCCAGTCCCGTCGAAAGTGGTGTGTCAGAAGAACTTGGCGACGGTGATCGAGGTGCGGTAGACACCCCATGCCAGGGGAATGCCCACGGCAAGCCAGGCCAGAACGACGACGATTGGACGGGTGGGTTGGTCGTGGGCGTGAGCGCCGTCGCCATGCACTTCCGAACTCTTGACCTTTTCGTGCGCCATGCGCTTCTCGTGCGCCAGTTCCTCCGGACTCATGAACCACTTGGGGTTCAGTGGCCGCACCAGCAGGTTGCAGATCAGGCCCACCACCAGGAAGCCGACGAGGATGTACATGGTTTGGTTGTACACCTGCTCGCGTGGCAATCCCAGGCTGATTTGGTAGTCGCGCATGTAGTTCACCACCACCGGGCCCACGATGCCTGCCGTTGCCCACGCGGTCAGCAGACGGCCGTGAATCGCCCCCACCATTTGTGTGCCGAAGATGTCCGCCAGATAGGCGGGCACGGTGGAAAAGGAGCCGCCGTACATGCTCAGAATCACGCAGAACGAGGCCACGAACAGCAGCTTGGAGCCTGCTGCCGCGCTGCCCGGGATACTGAAATACAGAATACCCCCCAGCACAAAAAAGACGACATACGTCAGCTTTCGGCCCAGGTGATCGGAGATCGTGGCCCAGAAGAAGCGCCCCCCGATATTGAACAGGCTGAGCAGCGCCGTGAAACCTGCGGCCACGCCAGCAATGGCGGCGAGCTGTGCCTTGTCGAGTTCACCGAATTTTTGGGCCACACCGATCAAGGAGCCACCGAACACCTCCTGCAGCATGGGCGAAGCCATGCCGATCACGCCGATGCCGGCACTCACATTCATGCACAGCACCATCCAGATCAGCCAGAACTGGGGAATGCCCCAGACCTTGCTCACATGGACGTGGTTCTGGGTGATCATGGCGTTGTTGGTCTGGGACGGCTTGGGACTCCATCCCGCGGGTTTCCAGCCGGATTCGGGGATGCGGTAGGTGAAGGCGCCGGCCATCATGAAGACAAAATAGACGGCCGCCATCACGAGGAAGGTTTCCACCACGCCGACGCTGGTGGGCGTGGCGAAATATTTCATCAAGTCGGCGGCGAAAGGCGACCCAATCATGGCGCCGCCGCCAAAGCCCATGATGGCCATGCCAGTGGCCATGCCCCGGCGGTCCGGGAACCACTTGATGAGGGTGGACACCGGAGAGATGTAGCCAAGGCCCAGCCCCGTGCCGCCAATGACTCCGGAGCCGAGAATCATCATCCAGAACTGATGCAGATACACACCCAGCGCCGAAATCACCAGGCCGCCGCACCAGCACAGCGCGGCGATCACACCGACCTTGCGCGGACCCACCCGCTCGAGCCAGCCTCCCCAGATGGCGGCGGACGACCCCAGCAGCACGAAGAACAGCGTGTACATCCAACCCAGCGTGGAAATCTGCCAGTCGCAGGTCGTGGTGAAGAGTTGACCGAAAAAGCCGACATCGGGGCCGCATTTGAGGGGTTCCTTGATGCCAAGCGCCTTCGACAGGGGGAGCCAGAACACCGAGAAACCGTAAGCCATCCCGATGCACAGGTGAATGGCGAGCGCGGCGGGAGGAACGAGCCAGCGGTTGAAACCCGGACCCGCGACGATGTGCTCCTTGTCGAGGATGTGCAATAGCCCTTTCGACGGCGTCGCCGTCCCATCCAATACCGTTGACATGTTGTCTCCTTGTTTTTGCATGAGTCCACGCAAGACGTTGTGGACTGCGCGCAGTGTTTCGGATATCGGCCCGAGGAGGCAAATTTATTCGGGGAATGACGCCATACATCATTTGAATGAATGCTGCATGCGGCAGAGTTTGGGGGCAGGCGGTGACACGACGCCCATGGCGTCAGAGCCACGCGTGGAGGAGGTCGAGCGGTGGGCCGCGCATGAGCGCAGCCTCTTCAGGAGGCTGGGCCCTGATCGGATCCCCAGGATCGCAGAAGCCCGGAATGGGCGCTGACGTGCTGCTGCCATGCTGGATCGGCGGCCATGTCGAGTGCGGCGCGCAGCGTGCGGGAAGGCCGTCCCGTGGAGGCGTACATGAAGCCGATCGGAGTGAGTATCTCGGGCTCGATCAGCGGCACGGCTTCCAGTTCGGGGTAGCCCCGCAATACGCCCACCAAAGCGCCGGGCAGCACGCTGCAGACGTCCCCGGTCAGGACACTGAGCCCCAGGGTGAGAATGGAGTTGGTCTCAATCGCTGGGTTGACGGTGACCTTGGCGCGCCGGAAGGCACCGTCCACGATGAAGCGGTTGTGCATTTCCGGGGTGAGAAGGCACAGGGGGCGTTGGGAGGCCGTGGCCCAGGTGGTGGGCTGTTCGGCAAACCGCAGGCCCGGGCGGTCGCCGCGATCCGCGCGCCGCAGCAGGAAGTACCTTTCCGTGTATTGATGGACGGTTGAGATCCGGGTGGCCTTGTTTTGCAACCGCTCCGTGTAGCCCAGCGCCATGTCCAGGGAAAGCTCCTCGAGTCCGGCTTCGATTTCACCCGAGCTCAGGGAGCGCACCGCGATCGAGATCAGGGGAAACTTGTGCCGCAGCACGCCTGCGAAGCGCGCCGCGATCGGCATGACAGACGGGACCGCGCCCAGTGTCAG
>JAEWVY010000001.1 GCA_023396625.1 Pseudomonadota bacterium
GGTCAGGGTCGTTGATGTTCATGCAGAATCCCGGCTGTCGTGGCAAGCGCAGGAGAGTTTCATGACCAATTCAGGTGTCTGGGGCATGGGAGGTGCCATGGTGCTGAGCACCGTGTTGTTGGCGGCGTGCACACAGGAACAGCAAAACAAGATCAGCCGAGACCTCCAGAACTGGACCGGCACCAACGGCGTGCTGGAGGTCTACGCAGGCGACAAGCTGGTCCGTCGGTTCATCAAGGTGGACAAGGTCAGCACGGCATTGGGCACGGAAGACAACAAGCCGCGCGCCTATCGTTATGGCTACGGTGTCCTCGATGAAAACCAGAACATGCTGGTGGATCCCGGGGAGAAAAAAGTGTATTTCGAGATCAGCGATTACACCAACGCCGTGTTTTTTGAGAATCCCCATTGACTGGTGGGGTGTAGGGCGCAGGTCCCATGTGGCGTCAGCTGCGTGAGCCTGCTCGGGGGGCTGCCGTTGGCTGACCGGACCGCATTGGAGCGGAATGCCTGTGGCCAAGTTTTGAAACCATCACTGACAAAAAAGGAAAAACCGTGTCCATTGTTCAACGTGTGCAGGCGATCCTGCTGAATCCAACAGCGACCTGGCCTGAAATTGAGCGGGAAAATTCGAGCGTCAAACGCATTTATGTGGAGTACCTGCTTGTGCTCGCGGCGATCCCGGCTGTTGCGGGCTTCATCGGCTACAGCCTGATCGGTACAGGCGCTTTCGGGGTCAGCTTCCGGGTGCCGGTGCTCTCAGGATTGGCGAATATGGTGGTGGGTTACATCCTGTCGCTGGTCATGCTGTATGTTCTCGGGCTGATCGCGAATGGGTTGGCCCCCAGTTTTGGGGGCGTGAAGAATCCATTGAGTGCATTCAAGCTGGTGGCCTATGGCGCCACGGCAGGCTTCATAGGTGGCGTTTTCAACGCCTTGCCGTCGCTGTCGATTCTTGGCCTGGTGGCCGCCCTGTATTCCATTTATCTGCTCTATGTGGGGGCGCCGTTGCTGATGAAGATCCCGGCCGGCAAGGCGTTGGGCTATACCGCTGTGCTGCTGGTGTGTGGCATTGTCGCCGCGCTTGTGGTCGGCGCAATCGGGAACCTGTTCACCGGCGGGCCTCGCATGGGGGCGATGAGTGGCGACGCGGGCAGCGCTGCTCCGGGCGAAATGGCGATCAAGGTGCCCGGCGGCAAGGTGACTCTGGATGTCGCCAAGCTGGAGGCAGCCGCAAAAAAAATGGAGCAGGCCCATGTTTCCGGCGACACGGCGGCGGCTGGAAAGGCGGCAACCGAGGCGATTGGTGCCGCCCTGGGCGGCGGCGGAGCGGCCATTCCTGTTCAGGAATTCAAGGCGTTTCTTCCCGAGAGCCTGGGCGGGCTCAAGCGCGAGAGCATAGACGCCCGAACCCAGGAACTGGCAGGCTTTTCCTACTCCGCAGTCGAGGGGGAATACGTCAGCGAAGAAAAAAGGTTGTCACTGAACATCATCGATGCTGGCGCCGCGCCCGCGTTGACGATGGCCTTGGTGGCCTGGTCCGGCGCAACGGGTGAACATGAGGATCAGGCATCCGTGGAAAAAGTGTTCAAGCAAGGGGGGCGCACGGTTCGCGAGGAATACAGCAAGGATGGCAGCAGCGCCGAATCGTCGGTTATTCTTGAAAATGGTCTCGTGGTACAGCTCAGCGCCAACGGCATTGCATCGCCCATGGAAGCGGTGCGCAAGGCGCTGGCTTCCTTGGATCTCAACCGCATTGCAGCGGTCAAGCGGCCTGGCAAGTAGGCCCGGCAAGCAGGCTGGGTGGGGCAACCCGGTGCTGGGGCGGAGGGCGTCAGACCAGTCCGGCCGCCCCCAGCAGCGCCCCGGAGCCAAGCATCCACAGCAAGTGGAGGCGGGTGCGCCAGACCAGGAGCGTGACCACCGTGGTCAGGATCCACAAACGCCAGTCGTGCGCCGGTTCGTGGTTGGCCGTGGAGAGCAGCCAGCCGGTGGACACCAACAGGGCGATCACGACAGGGGCCATGCCGGTCTTGAAGGCCCGCACGGCGCGCAGTTCGCGGTTGCGATGTGCCCAGCGCGTGGCGGTATAGGCCAGGACGGTCGAGGGCAGCATGATGGCCACCATGGTCACCAGGACGCCCAGCAGCGCAAGGCCCAAGGCTTTTGGTCCCGCGCCCAGCCCGCCCCCGGCGTTCAACCCCACGTTCCATCCCATCAACGCGACGAAAAGCACATTGGGGCCCGGTGCGGCCTGCGCCAGTGCGATGCTCGAGCTGAACTGGGTATCCGTCAGCCAAGACTGTTCGATGACCAGGTAACGATGCATGTCCGGCGCGGTGGTGATGGCGCCGCCCACGCCCAGCAGTGACAACGCCGCAAAATGATTGAACAGCTCCAGCCAGTCGGTGGGGGTCATGGCAATGGTCATGCTGTTTTCCCGGGCCGGGCGTCCAGTCGGAGCCAGGCCCACACGCAAGCGCCGCCCCCCAGGCCCAGCAGAACCCGGGGCAACGGCCAATGCAGCAAGGCAATCATCGTGAAGGTCAGGACGGCCAGGGTGATGCACAAGGGCAAACCCATGGCATTGGTGCGCAGCGCGCCCATGAGCCTGAGGCCTGTGGCCGTGACCAGCCCGGCCGCGACCGCGCCCATGCCGCGCAGCGCGCCCCGTGCCACGTCGGTGTGGGCCACACCGCTGAAGAGCGCCGCCACGAGCAGCACGATGATCAGAGGGACGGCCAGCATGCCTGACAACGCGGCCAGTGCACCCGGCAATCCGAAATAGCGCCCGCCGATCATCATGGAGAGGTTGACAACATTCGGCCCGGGCATGATCTGCGCCACGGCCCAGTCCTCAATGAACTGCTCGCGTGTCATCCAGCGCTTCTTGTCGACCAATTCCCTCTGCACGACCGCCAGCACGCCACCAAATCCCTGCAAAGCCAGCAAGGTGAAGGAAATGAACAGGTCCGTTTTTGATCGAGGGTGGCCGAGCGCCGATGATGCACTGGTCGAAAAAGAGGATGAGGCGTTAGGCATGGGTCGATTATCTGCCCGTGCCGACCCGCGCCGTGGCATCGATGGGGGCGGGGCGGCGTCTTACGGGGCCCGCAGATCGAGTTCCCAATGCTCTCCCACCAAATCCTGACCGTAGCCACGGTAGGGCTCGCTGGCCACCAGCTGGAAGCCGCGTCGCGCATAGATGCTGCGCGCGGCCGTGAGATTGGCGTTGGTCCAAAGCACCAATTTGCGGTAACCCTTGCCGCGCGCGAAGGCGATGCACTCGTCGACTAGCCTTGCGCCCAGGCCCTGGCCGCGCGCCGCGGGCGACAGAATCAACAGGCGAAGTTGCGCCTCGGTTGGACTTTTGCGAACGACGAACACCGAGCCCACGCGCATGCCGTTTTGCTCGGCAATCCAGCCACGCTCCCAGTCCGGGTCGTGCTGCCGAATCATGCCGGCGACGATTTCCGCCACCAGGGCCTCGAATTCGCTGTTCCATCCAAATTCTTGCGCATACAGTTTACCGTGCTGCTGCACCACCCAGCCCATGTCGCCGGGCCGAGGGGAACGTAGCCGGATTCGAGACGGCATGGGCGTCAGACGGTCATGCCGCCAGAGACTTCGAGCACGGCGCCATTGACATAGCTGGCCTCGTCGCTGGCCAGGAAGGCGTAGACATTGGCAATTTCTTCCGGCTGCCCCAGGCGGCGCAGCGGCACGCGATGCGCCATCTCCGTGATGACCTTGTCGGGAATGGTTTCCAGGATGGGCGTGGCAATGAAGCCTGGCGCCACTGCGTTCACCCGCACACCTTTGGGGCCGAGTTCGCGGCTCCAGGTCTTGGTGAAGCCGATCACACCGAATTTGGTTGCGGCGTAGTTGGTCTGGCCAAAATTGCCATAGATGCCAACGACCGACGAGGCATTGAGAATCACGCCACGCCCCTGCGCCACCATGGTGTCGGCCACGGCCTGCGCGCAATGGAAGACGCCGCGCAAGTTGACGTCGACCACGCGGTCGAACTGCTCAAGGGTCATGTTCTGCAGACGGGCATCCTGCGTGATGCCGGCATTGTTGACCAGCACATCGATCCATCCGAAGCGCGCTTTCACGTCCGCGACGACGGCATCGACCTGCTCGCGGCGGGTGACGTCCATCACGTAGCCTGCCGCGTCCGCGCCATGGGCCTGGCACTTCGCCACTGCGGCGTCCACCGCGGCCTGTTTCACGTCGCACACGATGACGATGGCGCCTTCCTGCGCAAACTTGAGCGCCGTGGCCAGGCCGATGCCCTGCGCGGCGCCGGTAATGATGGAGATCTTGTTTTCGAGTCGTTTCATGGTCATTTGAGAGGCTTGCGCGAAAAAAAGCCGGCACAGCCTGTCGCGGCCGGCGCACGAAGTGTAGCGGTGACCTGTTTTGATGTGAGTCAGTTTCGCGTGGGCGAATCAGAAAGGTTTTTGCCAGTCTGACCGGCGAGCGCACCGGATCGGTATAGACTTTTGCGTTCTTCTCCGTGACACAGGACGGCGCCGGTGGTCGTGCATCATGGGAGCGGGTAGTCGTTCATTCGATTCAGGTAGAAACGATCGATAGCCCGTCGAGTCGCTGCGACTGAGTTCGGGTCACCGGAAAGGCTGAAATCAAATACTGTCCAACCGGATTTTCTTTCAGTGAAAGCCAGTCCCGGATGTCTTACTTGCATCTCTCGCAAAAGCCGGCGCACAAACCACACCGAGAAAAAGTCGACTTTGATGACTTCTTCGGCACGGCTGGTTTCGGCTCTAATCAGTTCAGCAGTTTCCATATCGATGTGGGAGGTTCAGGTTCCTGGAACAGCAAACGGCATCATCCGTTGGCATGCGCGAGTTCGATCACAACCCCGGATTCATCGCGCTCATCGAATGCGATTCGGAGCCCTCAGAGTGGCTCCGCTTGTTTGAACAGCTTTCCCCGATTTATAAGTCTCTTTCACGGCGGCTAGCCCCGTTTTTCTGAACGCACTCGGACAACGGGACGGATGCACCCACAGCGCGTACGCACTTGCTAGGCTTTCGCGGTCGCGGTGCGCCATACGGCGTATGGCTAGGTCCAAAGCGGCCAGCAGCTTCTCGGAATCCGACCACCCGAGGCACCCGTCGGTGATGCTGCGGCCGTACTCCAGCATGAGAGGGTCGTCCACGCCCTGGCGTGAAGTTCTGGGCGCCAGGTTTGAGATGGCTTTCGACCATCACGCCGAAGACAGCGCGAGAACCGTCGGCGATCCTGCCGCATATTGCATGGGCGACTTCGACATGTTTGTCAGGCTGCTTGCCACTGTTGCCGTGACTCCAATCCACCGTCACCCTGGGATGCAGCCTCGCCGAGCTCAAATCTCTGCAGGCGGCCTCGATGCTGGCTTCGTCGTAATTAGGCGCGTTCCCGCCGCGCAGGATTAGGTGGCCGTACTTGTTTCGGGCGGTCTTCATGATCGCCACTTGGCCGCGGTGGTCCACCGACAAGAATCGATGTGACCGCGCCGCCGCCCGGATTCCGTCGATGGCGATCCTGACGTTGCCCTCGGTGCCGTTCTTGAAACCGATCGGCGCCTGCAGGCCCGAGGCCAGCTCGCGGTGCACCTGGCTTTCGGTGGTGCGCGCGCCAATCGCGCCCCAGGAGATCAAGTTGCCGACATACCGTGGCGAGATTACGTCGAGAAACTCGGTTCCGGCTAGCAATCCCATGTGGTTGATCTCCAAGAGCAGCTGGCGCGCCGCGCGCAGGCCTTCGTCGATACGACAGCTGCCGTCAAGGCGGGGATCGTTGATCAGGCCTTTCCAACCCACCATGGTGCGCGGCTTCTCGAGGTACACGCGCATCACGATCTCCAGCGTGCGGCGATAGCGCTCGCGCGCCGCCCGTAGCAGGCGCGCGTACTCGAGCGCCGAGGCTGGCTCGTGGATTGAGCAAGGTCCCAAAACTACGAGCAGCCGATCGTCGCGTCCGGCGAGTGCCTGGCCGACGGCGTGGCGCGTGCTGAGCACGAGCTGTTCCGCCGTTGTCCCGCGGATCGGCAAGAGCAGCGCCAGGTGATTGGGCGAAGGAAGGCGTGCGGTTTGTTTGCGTTGCGAGTACATGCGGTCGTTTCCCAGAAATTTTCCGGAATGGCTCGGCGCGCCTCAGCGTTCGCCGTTACCGTTACCGATACCGGGCATGGGGCAGGGCTGTGGTCCGACTTCGGCCAGGATGAGGTAGAACAGTACGCCCGCGAGCAGTGCGAGCGCGTACTGCTGCGCCTGCGCGCCGGCCCACCACAACGCGAGGCCCGCGCAATAGGCGCTCAGCCCAACGCCGGCCAGATGCGCGGCCCACAACGAGCGCACCATTGCGCACGCGACCAGTAAACCGAGAGCCGGGTGTGCGGCCCCGGCTGCGGCGATGCTCGCGCCGCGCCAGCCGGCGTCCGCGCATCCGCGCGTCACGCGCCACGGCCGCGTCGCCGTGCACAGATCGAGTTTGCGAATAACGAATCTCAGTGTGATGCCGCATAGGATCCCTGCGAACAACGCGTGCGGTTCGAAACCGGCGTCGACGAGCGTCGGAAGATGCGCGATGCAGAGCGTCGCAAGGCCGCCGGCTGCGGCGAGCCCGCGCACGTGGTGCAGTGCGGACATCAGTCGCTGCTCCCGGGGCCGATGTTGAGCGGCATAAGCAGTTCGTATGTCTGGACACACAGCGCGCTCGCCAGTCGCTCGAGGTTGTCGATCGAGATGTTGCGTACTCCTCCCTCGACATGCGCAATGAAGGTGCGGTGCAGGCCGCATTCGAAGCCCAGGAATTCCTGGGACCACCTGCGCGCCAGCCGCCGATCCCGCAAGTTGCTGGCGAGGATGCGTCGCGCGACGCCCACCTCCGTGCTGTCTGCGATGTAGACGCGCTGTGCCTTGTGAAGGGCCTCTTCTGTCATTTTTCTCCCTGCTGTTTCGTGTTCTTGCTCGAATTTTGTCGTCGCGCAAGTGGCAAGTCTGCTGTCTTTGAGTCACGCGCCACGTTTGTGACTCAAAGACAGCTGACACGCGCTGTCCCGGCCGCAACACTTACCTCCTGTCGCGCCAAGCGGCGCAAGAACGACATCGAGAGGACACGTCGCCATGATCGAAAACCAGCGTCTGATCACATCCATCTGGAACGGCAAGCGGTTCGAGCTCCGCGAAAACCGTCTGTACCGCGGCAACTCCACCGTGCTGAGGATCCTCGGGTCCGGCATGTGCGGCACCGACAGGCACCTGATGGAGTTGCCCGATTCGCCAGAGCGCAGCCTGGGCCACGAGATCTACGGCGAGATATTGCGCTTGGGACCCAACACGCACTCCATCGGCGGCGCGCCGCTCGCCGTGGGTGACCGGGTGATCGCCACGCCGGGGGTTCCTTGCCTCAAATGCGAGTACTGCACGACTTTCTCCGCCAGCGAGCAGTTGTGCGCGCACCGGCAGTCGCACGGGTTCTCGAAATTCAAGTCCGGAGAATTCTTCCCGGCCGGCGGGTTCTCGAACTACATCGAGCTTGTCGACCAGCTATGGGTGTACAAGCCGCCGCAGGATGTGACGATGCCGGAGATTATGTTCGCGGACCTATTGCCGATCGCGGTGAAGGCCACCGAGCGCGGGGTTGGCGGTGGCCGCCAGGACTCGCAGTTCGGTCCGGGCGTGGGCATGCGCATGGGAATTGTCGGGCTCGGCCCCATCGGGGCGGCCGCAGCGTTCGTCGGCCGGTGCATGGGCGCGGCGGTCACAGGCATTGAGACCTCGCCCTGGAAGGCCCAGCAGATCGGCGACATCTTCGGCATTGAAACCCACGTCGTGCCCGAGTCCTCGGCACAGGCACGTGAGCATCTGGCCTCCAAGGACGCGGTCGATTTCGACTTGGTGCTCGACTGTACCGGCAGCCCTCGCGGCCTGGAGCTCGCGATCCTGGCTGTGCGTAAGGGCGCCAGGGTGGTCGAGGTCGGCTCCTTCGCATACGGCACGACCAGTCTGATCAACCCGTCGGTGATCACGAAGAACGAGATAGAAATCACCGGCTCGCTGATGGCGCCGCCGCATTCCTACAACAAGGTGTTCCGGCTGATCCGGCGCAACCGTCATTTCGACCTGGCGCGGCTCACGACGCACCACATACGGCTGGACCGCATGGACGAGGTGCTGGACGTATTCGCACACCAGAACTACATCAAAGTCCACATCGAGCCGGTCGCCGTCTGAGCCGCCGAACGCCCTCTATGACAAGCACAGGAGCCCTCATGACAAATGAAATCATCGAAGCCACGCACGCTGTTTGGGACGGCGGTAGGTTCGTGTTCAGGACGAAGCGCATCGTGCCGGGTCGACGGACGGTCCTGCGGGTGATCGCCTGCGGCTGCTGCGGGACCGACCGCCACGCCCTCGCGCAGCCTACGGCCGATGGAATCTCGCCCGGGCACGAAATCGTTGCCGAGGTCGTTCACCTTGCCGAGAACCACAAGGTGGTGGGCGGCCGTCCCGTTCGCCAGGGCGACCGCGTCATCCTCGTTCCCGGAAAGCACTGCGGCCTGTGCGGCGACTGTCTCACCCGCACCGGCCGCGAGAACCTCTGCGGCCACCGCACCAAGCACGGCTGGAGCGCGTACTCAGCCACGGAGTTCTTCCCGGCCGGCGGCTTTTCCACTCACATCGAGCTGATGGACGACGCGTGGCTGCACACGGTGCCCGACTGGGTGCCGGACGACGTCGCTTCGTTGACCGAGCCGCTGGCGATCGCGATCCGCGCAGTAGACCGGGCGCTCGCCGGTACCAGGCCGGAGCGGGACCTGGGCGCGGCGATCGCGATGCGCACCGCTGTGATCGGCGTGGGCTCGCTCGGGTTCCTGGTCAGTTACGCGCTGAAGTCGCTCGGGGCTGAGGTGGTGGGCGTGGATCTTTCGGCTCAGAAGTGCCTGGCGTTCTCCGAGACGCTCGGCTTTCCGGCCGTGCTGGTGCACGAAGCCGACGCGAAGGAGATCGAGTCGCGGCTCGCTGCAGCCGGCGTCGCCCATCCGCTTGACGTGGTGTTTGAGTGCGGCGGCTCGCTTGAGGCGTTCGTCGCCTCGCTGATGGCGGTGCGCCGCGGTGGCCGCGTGATCGAGCTGGGCAACTACATCCAAACCGGCGAGGTGGCCATCGACCCGGCGCTGATTTGCCGCAAAGAGATCGAGCTGTTCGGGGCGGTGTACGCCAACCCGTTCAACTACGAAAAGGTGTTCGAGGTGGTGCGCCGCGCCGGCACACAGCCGCTCACCGCGGCGATCACCTCCCATATTCCGTTCGAGCGCATCAACGACGCGTTCTCGGCGGGCGGCGGTCAGGGCACGAAGACCATAGTGACTTTCAGGCAGACGGCGTGAGCGCAGGCTTTATCTTCGACCTGGACGGGGTGGTCATTGACAGCAAGGAGGTGATCGCCACCGCCTTCCGGCAGGCCTATCTCCGTCGCTTTCCGGGCGAGCAGCCGCCGCTCGCCGGCTTCTTCGCCCGTATGGGCAAGGGCCTGAGACAAATCCTCGCCGACATGGGGCTGCCTGCGGCCATGGCGCAGGACTTCGTGGCCTACAGCACCGCCGCTGAGCACCGGATCGCGCCGTTCGAGGGCGTTCCGCAGCTGTTGCGCGAGCTGCGCGCGACGGGAATGTATGTTGGGCTCGCGACGGGCAAGGAGAGGACGCGCACCATGCGAATCCTGCGCAATTTGGAGTTGCTGCAGCACTTCTCGCTGGTAGTCTGCTCGGACGACGTGCCGCTCGGCAAACCCGACCCGGCCTCCATCGACGCCCACGTCACCCACGGCGGGCTCGACAGGAGCCGCACCTTTTTCGTGGGCGACGCCCCGGCAGACCTGCAGTGTGCGCGCAACGCCCAAGTCCACGGCGTGGCGGCGCTGTGGGGTGGGATCACGCCCTCGGACGTGCTCCTCGCAGAATTCCCGCCCCTGCAGGCACGCACGGTCGCCGATGCCAGGGCGCTGCTGATGGGCGTCGCCGCGCGGCACCGCCTGCAGCCCTCCAATCCCGAAACTATCTGAGGAACCCAGCCATGACCCAGTCGTTCGCCTCCTGGACGCCGCGCCCAACGCTGCCCGTGGACGGCAGCCCCGACCCATTCCCCGTTTCGCGCGTCTTCGGCATCGGCCGCAACTACGCGACTGACCCCACACGCGAGACGAAGATCGAGGCGGACGTGGTCCTCTTCTCCAAGGACGCCTACCTGCTGTCGGACATCGACCAGCCACTCGCCTATCCATCCGGCACCGCGAGGCTGCGCTACGAGGTCGAGTTGGTGGTTGCGATTGGGCGCGGCGGCGGCGACATCGCCCCCGAAGACGCGATGGGCCACGTGTTCGGCTACGCGGCGGGAATCGATTTCACCAAGTACGACGTGCAGGACGCCGCCAAGAGCGCGGGCCGCCCCTGGGAGTCGGGCAAGTCCTTCCCGGGGTGTGGCCCGTGCTCGCGCATCGTGCCCCGAGCGCGGTTCCAGCCCAGCGCCAACCGCATCTGGCTCGATCGCAATGGCAAGACCGCGCAGTCCGGCCACCTCGGACAGATGATCTGGACTATCCCGGAGCTGATCTGCCTGGTGTCCGCCCGCTTTACCCTGAAAACGGGCGACCTGATCTTTTCGGGCACGCCCGAGGGCGTGGGCATGACGGCGCGCGGCGACCGTCTGAGCGGTGGCATCGAAGGCCTGGTATCTTTCGCCTTCAACGTGGTCTGAGGAGGCACCATGAGAGCTGTGCTTCTCGGAGCCGGGTGGATCGCCCGCAAGATCTACATTCCCGCCCTGTTGGACAGCGGGAACATAGACGAGATCATCGTGGTAGATCCGGCCCCCGGAGGGGACCTCCCGTCCGGGCGGGTGCGCCATGCGTCACTCGAAGAGGCAGCGGCACGGCGCGCCGACTGGGCCTTCGTGCTGTCGCCCAACCACCTGCACTGCGACCACCTGCTCGCGGCCATGGAGTTCGCCCCCGATATCTTCGTCGAGAAGCCGGCCTGCCTCGGACGGCGCGAAGCCGAGCGCATCCAGGCTGCCGCCGAGCGCATGCGCCCACGCGTGCAGGTGAGCGCTCCGTTCCGGCTCAGGCGCGATTTGCAAGACCTGCGCACCTTGTTGCGCTCTGGCGAGATCGGGCGCGTCTACGGCACCGAGCTACGCTGGTGCAAGAAACGCGGCGTGCCCGGCAGCCCCTGGTTCTGCGAACGCGGCCGCGCCGGCGGAGGCGCCCTGATCGACATGGGTCCGCACTTGCTGGACTTGCACCGCTGGCTGGTCGGGCGCAGTGCCGAGCGCGGCTGCACGAGCCTGACGGTGGACTTAGACCCGGCGGACAACAGCGTCTTCGCTAGCTGGCATCGCGGCAGTGCGACCGAGCGGCTGGAGGCGACCGTGGAGGCGGCGGCCTATTCGCAGATGCTGTTCGAAGACAGCTTCCTGCGGCTGGACGTGGCTTGGGTGAGTCCGGTGGAGCGCGACATGGCGCAGCTGCGCTTTGTCGGCACGCGCGGCGCGCTGGATTTGGAGACCGCACTCGGGTTCTCCACCGACACACTGGTGCAGGGCAGCAGCTTCAAGCTGACGTCGGCCGACAGCACGCGCGAGTGGCGCAGCGAGATCGGCGACCGCTCGCAACTTTTTGTCGACGGCGTCACGCGCATGGTCCGCGGCGAAACCGTCGAGTTCCCTCCGCTGTCCGAAGGCCTAGCCGTCGCGGTCCAGATCGAGCAACTCTATGCATCAGCGGGGAGGACAGTGTGATCCCTCAAAGAGGCATTTTCGTCGCCGCATACGCGACCTCGCCCGGCACTGCATGGGACTCCGCCGTCGACAGCGACTACTTCGGCGCTCTGCTGCGCGACCCGCGTGTGGCGGGGCTGGAGCATCCCTACCTCGACGAGCCGGCTCGCTATCCCGCGTCCTGGGTGAGGGAGATGCTCGGCGAATCCAGGTGTCTGCTCGTGACCCTGCTGCCCGCGACCATGCAGCGGGCTGTGGCGGAGCCGGGCTTCGGGCTCGCCTCGTACAGCGAGGGGCTGCGCTCGCAGGCTGTGCGGCTGGCGGCGCGCGCGCACTCCTTCGTGCGCAGCTTCGACGCGTTCAGCGGGACGGTGGTCAAGGCCGTGCATCTGCACAGTGCCCCACGGAACGACGCCGTGGCAACCTGCGGCAGCGCCGCCGCCTTCCACCGCTCGCTGCGCGAGATCCTGGACATGGGCTGGGGCCGCGTGGCGCTGAATGTGGAGCATTGCGACGCGTACGTGCCCGGCCAGCTCCCAGAAAAGGGCTACTTGTCGCTCGACGAGGAGATCGGTGTGTTGCGTGAGCTGCAACATGTCGGGCTGGTGGTGAACTGGGGCCGCTCGGCCATCGAGGCGCGCAGCGCCGCCGGTGCACTGGGCCACTTGGCGCGCACGCGGTCGGCGGGTTTGCTGCGTGGCCTGTTCTTTTCCGGCTGCACGGACCATCCGAACAGCCCCTACGGCGCCTGGAGGGACACCCACATGCCGCCGCGGCCCTATCCCGGCAGCCGCCATTTGGCCGAGGAGAGCCTGCTAGGCGACGCGGAGATCGGCGATGCCCTAGCCGAAGCGCAGGCATGCGACGCGCCGGTGTACCTTGGCGCGAAAGTGCTTGACCCCGCGCGCCCGGGCTCGCTGGAGCGGAGCCTGGGCCTGAACCTGGAGACGGTGTCTGCGGTTCGTCGCGTTCTGGAGTCGCTGCGCGGCCGGCAAAGCGTGCGCCGGTTGGAGGGCGCAGCATGAGCAGCGTGCTGTTCGTCTATGCAGCCGCCGGGCCAAGTGTGGACTATGCACTGCCGCGCCTCGCGCGCCATGCTCGCGTGGTGACGGTGCTGATGGTGCGGCCGAGCGAGGAGGTGCGGCAGGTGCTAGGGGTTTACTCCAGCGAGATTGTCGACTTCACCACCTGCATCGAGATGCGCTATGAGTCCGTGCGCGACGAGCTCGTCAGGATCGCGAAGAAGGCTTCGGTCGACGCCGTTCTGACGCTGGCGGAACTGGCCGTGGAGCTCGTCGCCGACGTGGCCGCGGTACTGGGGCTACGCGGCGCGGGGCCGAACGCGGTCTTTTCCCGGGACAAGGTAAAGATGCGCGAGCGATGGGCAGACGCTGGCGTACCCGAGCCGCGTTTTCATGCCGTGCGCAGCAGCGACGACTTGCTGGAGGCGATGAAGTTGCTGCGCCGCCCGTTCATCGTCAAGCACGCGGGCAGCGCCGGCTCGATCGGTCACATGCTCGTGCGCGACGGCGACGATGCGGACCGCGTGCTGGCCGCGGTACGCGGTGCAATCGCCGCCGCTGCACAACGCGGCGTGCGCGCCTACCACGAGCACGGCGAGCCGCATTTCATCGCCGAGGAGCTGATCGACGCCTCGGCCGCGCGCTGGTACGACCACGGACGCTTCGGCGATTACGTGAGCGTGGAAGGCCTGGTCATCGAAGGCAGGTATTTCCCAGTCTGCATCGTCGGGCGCTTCCCGTCGATCCCGAACTTTATCGAGTACGGGAATTTCACCCCCTGCCCGCTGCCCGATTCGGCGGCTAACCTGGTCGAGGCGGCGGCCAGGCAGGCGGTCGACGCGCTTGGCCTGGAGTGCTGCGCGACCCATACCGAGATCAAACTCGGTTCCGACGGGCAGCCCTACCTGGTAGAGTCCGCCGCCCGGATGGGCGGTGCCACGATCACGCGCATGGTTGAGGAGTCCTTCGGCGTGGACCTTGTCGGGGCGCTTGTCTGTACCTTGCTCGGCCAAGCGCCGGCCCTGCCGCAGCGCATGCTGCACCCGGCCGACGCGCGTCGCGCATGCGTCAATCTGCCGGTGCTCGGCGCGACACCGGCAGGTGTGCCCTGGCGTGAGGCGCAGCTGTTCTACCGCAATGCCGACTGGGGGCGGCTGCTGTCGGGTCGCACAGCGGTGGAGGTATCCTGGGGCCAATCGCTGCCGGACAGTAGCGCCGTACCGACCTATGACCCTCCGCGTGGCGTCCTCAATTACGCCGCCCGGCTGTTCCTGTCATGCGACGACTTCGGCGTGCTGGTGGAGGACGCGCAGCGGCTTGCCAACAATATGGAGTTTCTGCTTGCCGACGAGCGGAGGGCGCGGGGAGAGGAGGTGGATCTTGGATGAAGTCGAAACGAGCGAGCACGTCAGCGACCACTGGTTGGCGAACCCCCGGGCGGAGGGGCTGGCGCTGCCACAGATCGCGCGCCTGAACGCGATGGCGACCGAGCGCGCGGCCAAGGGCTTGCGGGTGGTGAAGCTTTCCGGCGGCGATCCGCCGCATGCGCCGCCCCAGTTTCTCGACATGGCGGCGGCGCTGCTGTCTTCCGGGCGCGCCGACGCGCTGAAGTACCCGCCCCTGCTAGGCGTCCCGGCGTTCCGCACGGCCGTCGCTGAGTGGTGCCGGCTTCGCTACGACGAGAACGTGACGGCTGAACACATCTTGGCCGCGGCTGGGGGATGCGGTGGGCTGACATCGGTGCTGCGCGCGCTGATCGGCGAAGGCGACGGGGTGCTGGTACCGGACCCCTGCTGGGAATACCTGCCCTCGATGGTCAGGCTGTGCGGCGGCGCCGTGCAAACCTATGAGCACCCAGTTGCCGCTGGCGCCCCGGACTGGGACGAGGTCATCGCGCAGATCCTGGCGCCGGTGCGCGCCGGGCGCGTGAAGCTGGTTCTATTCAACTACCCGCTGAACCCCACCGGGCACATCATGCCCAACCATCTGCTGGCCGACTGCGTGCGAGAATGCGACGCGCGTGGGGTCTGGTGCGTTTTCGACGATGTGACCATGGATTTCGTGTATGGTGCGCAGCCGACGGGCCGCAGCGGACTGCTCGCACGCAACTGCGTGTTCGTGCGCTCATTCTCCAAGAACTTCGGCCTGACCGGCATGCGCATCGGCTACGTCAGCGCGCCGCCACGGCAGCTTGAACGCATCGCCAAAGCGCAGCTCTACACATCGATGTACCCGTCGTCACTCGTGCAGCACGCGCTGGCGCAATACCTCACGCAGCCTCGGTTGCTGGCGGCCCCGTTCCTGGATGCCGTGATACGCGGCTATGACACCAAGCTGCGCGCCGCCGTCGAGCGCATGGCACGCACGCCCAGAATCAAGGGCGCGATGCCTGACGGCGGATTGTTCCTGTTCCCGCGCGTGCCGGGCGTAGAGCGCGTGGACGTCTACCAGCTCGCTACTGAAAGCGGAGTGCTCGTCGCATCAGGCTTGGCGTTCTCGGAGCGCTGCGCGGCGAGCGTACGCATCTTCGGCGGTGCGCCGGAAGCGGACCTCGCGGCCGCCCTCGACGCACTGCAACGGCTTGCGGCCTAAACCAGTCCGCTATACTGTTTCGCGGGAGGACCGTGGACGAGCACACGGCTGGGGATGAGGGAACTTCACGCAATATTACTTGCATGCATGGTCCAGGCGGCCTTTGTCGCGGCGCGGATGGCAAGCACCTTATATGCCCTGGACCTGGGCGTGTCCAGCTTCGCTGTTGGCGCGATCGTCGCGCTGTTCTCCGCGGTGCCCGCGCTGCTGGCCTTGCGGATGGGGCGCTGGCTGGACCGGGTGGGCTGGCGACCTCCGGCGCTTTGCGGCCTTGGTTTACTGGCCGGTGCCGCAGCTGGCCCTGCCTTCATTGCCGCTGCCGATGACTTCGCGTACGTGCTCATCGCGGCAAGCGCCATCGCCACGGGCACCGGTCTATTGTGCATCCAAGCCACCACGCAGCACTTGGTGGGCAGCCTGCATTCCGCCGACAAGCGCGTCGCAGGCTTCGCCAGATTGGCGCTGGGCTACTCGGTTGCGGCATTTGTCGGCTCGACGGTGTGCGGCTGGGCGATCGAATGGCTCGGTTACGCGGGTACCTACCGCGTCATCCTCGCAATGGTGCTGTCGGCAGCGCTGCCCTTACTGCGCGTCGGGTACGGGTTACCGGCGCCAGCGCAGGATGCAAAGCCCGACGGCCCGCGCGCGGCGGGAAGCCTCCTCTCCTTACCCGGCACCCGCACCGTCCTGCTGCTCAGCGCGGTGATCTCTATGGCGTGGGACGTCGAGGCGGCACTGATCCCGATCTTCGGCCGCGAGATCGGGCTGCCCGCCTCGCGCATCGGCCTGGCGATCGGCTGTCTGTCAGTCGGCACATTCCTGGTCCGGATGGCCCTGCCGGCGATCCGACTACGTGTTGGCGAGTGGAGCATGCTGCTCGCGTGCATCGCAATCTCGGCCGCGGCTTGCCTGCTAATCCCGCTGTCCAGGTCCATAGCGTCGCTCTCGGCCGCGACCTTTGTGCTGGGCCTAGGGCTGGGTGCTGCCCAGCCGAACATCCTGGCGCTGCTGCACGCGGTAGCGCCTCCGACACGCCTTGGCGAGGCGCACGGCATGCGCCTGATGCTGATGAACGGCAGCCACGCCCTCTTACCGGTAGCGCTCGGCGCTGCCAGCGGCATGGCTGGCGCGGGCCTACCCTTCCTATGTATGGCGGCGCTGCTTGGGTGCAGCGCCGTAGTTGCTCACTATGCGGGCCCGCCGGTCATTCTGCGCCCAGCCGAGAGCTGCTGAGCACGCCATGCAGACTTCTGCCTCAGACATCCCACCACGGCTGCTGACACTAGCCAACCTGGTCACCATGGGCTCGCTGGCGAGCGGTTTCCTCATCATCACGAGCTCGCTCGACGCGTCGTTTCGGTTCGCGGGGCCGCTGTTCCTGGTGTGCGTGCTGTGCGACGGGCTGGATGGCTACGTAGCGCGCAAGACCAGCACCGCGGGTGCCTTGGGCCTGTTCCTGGACAGCTTGGTCGACATTGTTGCTTTCGGCGTCGCGCCAGTGGTGCTCGCAGCCTGTTTCCTACGCGCGCGCGGGGCGCAGCTGCCGCTGTGGGCTGGGTTCTTGTACTTGTCGTGTATCGCGCTGCGGCTGAGCCGCTTCAACATTCAGGAAGATAAGACCTACTTCACCGGTCTGAACAGCCCCTCGGCCGCAGCCCTGGTAGTTCTGTGTATTTGGAATGTGGAATCTGCCAGCGAACCGTGGGTACAGCAGGGCGCTGAGGGGCTCATACTCGGTTCGGTGGTCTTTGCCGGCTTGCTGATGGTGGCGCCGTGCGAATACGTTAGCAGCAAGAAACTGCCCGGAGGATGGGCGGTGGCAGCTGCCGTTCTTGCCGCCGCGGCCGTCAGCCTGATGTTGTCGCGCAACATCCCGCTGGTTCTTTATAGCCTTGCGCTGCTCTATGCCGCATCGGGCCCGATCGGCGCCGCGCTGGGCAGACGCCGAGCGCAACGAACCTTCGGGTGAGTGAACTCCCGATCGGAGCGTCCTGCGCCTGATCTGGAGCCGGCATGACCATTGACATTTCACCGCGCGGGCGGTGGCGCTGATGTACAAGTGGTGGAGCTGGTACGTGCGCGCGGCCAACCCCGGCGCGCGGCGCGAAGCGCTGACCAGCTGCCCGCTGCTGCTGGCCGCCGTGGGGCGCGCGAGCAGCCACGCCGGTCAGACGATGCTGTACCTGACACCGATGCACGCCGAAGCTGGCTTGATCAAGTCGATGATCGCCGTTCATGCGGCCATCTGGCATGTCAGACATGCTGCGGAGCAGTTGCCGCGGCAGGTCGGATCAACACGCCTACGCGTGCTCCACGCGGGCGCAGCAGGCCTGGCTGGCTGAGTTGCCGGCATCGCTGCACATATCTCCCGATGTGTATGCCTGTCACGGCCGACCCGACAGCGACCTGGAGTACCTGCTGGAGACTGTGGAGGTCGGTCTGGGCTCACGTCCGGCGCGCGCCGACGAGGTGGAGCGGCGCCTGGCGCAGATGCCTGGCGCGGGGCCCAGTCTGGTGCTGTGTGGCCACAGCCATCTGCCGCGGCTGCTCCAGTTGGCCGGACTGCGCCCGGGGGGAGCTGTGTGTGTCAATCCCGGCAGCGTGGGCTTGCCGGCATATACCGATGATCACGGCGCATTTCACGTTCACCAGATGGACTCTCCGCACGCGAGGTACGCGGTGTGCGAACGTACGGACACCGGTGCCGGCCCGGGTTGGACCGTGATCCAGGTGGCCGTGGCCTACGACTGGCATGCCGCTGCCGCCCGCGCGATGCACCATGGCGCGCCCGACTGGGCCCATTGGCTGGTGACCGGCCGTGTCTGAACTTCCCCGGAAGATCTCGTGAAGGCGGCTTTGTCATGATCAAAATCCTGGGAATCGACCACCTCGTCCTGCGCGTCATCGATCTGGAGCGGATGCTGGACTTCTACTGCGGCGTGCTCGGCTGCACCGTCGAACGGCGTCAGGATGACGCCGGCCTGGTCCAGCTTCGCGCGGGACGCTCGCTGCTCGATCTCGTGCCCATCGCCGGCAAGATAGGTTCGGCGGGCGGTGCCGCGCCGGGCAGGCAAGGGCACAACGTGGATCATTTCTGTTTGCGCGTGGAGCCCTTCGATGCCGCGCTTATCCGCCGCCAGCTCGCGGCGCATGGCGTCGAGGCGGGCCCGCTGGAAACCCGTTACGGCGCGGAGGGCGAAGGCCCCTCTCTTTACATTAAAGACCCCCAGGGCAACGTCGTCGAACTCAAAGGGCCACCGGATAGCCGGGTGGTTCCCGGCGCCTGCTAGAATACGGCCCGGGCTTTCAGGACGCCCATCTCGCGAAAGCCGAAGCACCTGACACGCAAGCCAACCGCTTGCATACCCCCTCCGACCTGGCCCCTGCGAGAACGGCCACCTGTCCAATGGAGAAGGTATGCGCCAACCCCACACGCATTTATTGCCCACCCCCGTGCTGCCAGCGAGCCGGCACAGGCCGGCCACCGCTGTCGATATCGTCCTGAGCCAGGCGCGGCGCCTGCATCGCGCTGCCCGCCTCGGATCGATCTCGGTGGCGATGCCTGCCATTCGCCGTGTACACGCCGCCGGTGTGTTTTCCGAACTGACGGTCAGTGCCCTGTATCGACAGCGACAACTGCTGCAGCGCAAGCATTTTCTCCGCACCCTGGCGATTGAAGCCGGTTTTCCGGATTGGGAGCGCTTTCGCCCCGAACTGCGACACCTGGTCCCTGAGGCCGTCGCGAACCTCCAGGCGGTAGAGGCCTTGTGGCCCTCGCTGAATCTCTGGTTCTCCACGGAAGCCCAGGCCGCGGCCCATGCGCGCGAACACGGGGGACAGGTGCTTCGCGTAGGCCGGCAGGCGGTGGTAGTTCCGGCGGATGCCCCTGTCTCGTTCGAGGGCACAGTCGGCACCTGAGGGCGTTCCAGTTCAGTACAGCCTGGCACGGCATGCCCGGATCCGGCTGTCCAGCCGGGCAGCCGGTTTCATTTCATCTCGGTTTGCAGCGCATCATGCTATTAAAACAATAGCTATATATGTCTAAATGACGCTGGGAAATTGCATATTCATTGAAGTTCTTGGCTATGGGTCCGATGCATTTCGCAACACCTCGATCTTGACCCGGAGATTCGCTTCGGTGAGCACGCCGAAGTGGGCGTCGATGCGTCGGCCCTGAGGATCGAGAAACAGGGTGGTTGGCAGGCCGGGTGAGCCGACGGCCGGACCCATGGCCGAACCGGGGTCGAGCAGCACCTCCTTCAGCGGTAGGCCGGCGCGCGCCAGGAAGGCGTGGATCCGTTCCGGTGTTTCACCCTGGTTGATGAACAGAAAACCCACTTTGGGGTGATGCCACTGCGCGGCGGCCAGCGCCGGCATTTCCACGCGGCAGGGGGCGCACCAACTGGCCCAGAGGTTGACCACCACAGGCCGTCCCTGTGCCAACTGAGCCAGCGTAACGGTGTCGCCATTGCCCAGGCGCGCCAGCGAGACTGCGGGATAGCCTGAGGGTTGCCGCCACGCGATGACGGCATGTCCCGCCGCAAACAACGTCAGGCCCACCCCCGCGCCGGCGGCCAGCGCACGTCGCAGTGTCGGCATCCGTGCGGACTGCCACCCGAGCCACGCCAGGCCAGCCGCCAACCCCGCGATCAGGTGCCAGCCGCCGTCCCGCACGTCCAGTGCCGCCAGCGGTGACTCGGCGTAAATCGAAGCATGCCCGGCCACGTGGCCAACACGCGCGGCGGCAAGGCCCAGCCAGATGGCCGTGACCAGGGTTTGCCCGGCCCTTGGCGGCACGGGACTGCCTGCGGTCCAGTTTTCGACTCGGCGGGTCAACCAGGTGCCAGCCCATGCTGAAGCGAGTAGCACAAGAGGCGCGACGGGCAGGGCCAGGGGGCCGAGGGATACGGACAACATGCGCGACTGTCAGCAAAACCAAGGTGCAGCCGGCCACGGTAAGGTGGCCGGAAAATGAAAAGATCTGTCGGGCGGGCCAGGATCAGCTCGGAAGCAGGCGCCGGTTTGGCCGTGGCAGTGTAGCGGCAAAGGCGGTTTAAGATGTTGGTTCATCACTTTCGCCCGAAGTTCACGAATGTTTCTGTTTCACGTGACCCATCGTTCGGCACGGCGCACTTGCTCCGCGCTCCTGGGGCTGACGGTGCTGCTGGCCGGCTGTGCCACGTCGCCGCCATCCGCCCCCCCGGCGAGGCCTGCGCCACCTGTCGTCATTCAGGCCGACGACAGCCATCTGGCCACATTCACGACGCGCCTGGCGGGCGGCAACGTGGTGCCGCCGGTCCGGGTGGGTGGGTCGGGCACCTTGGACGCCCTGCTGGACCGGCGTACGGGATTGCTGCGCTGGAAGATGACCTATCGCCAGCTCTCGGGCCCGGTGACGGAGGCTTATTTTCACGGCCCGGCGGAAATCGGTGCCAATGCGGCACCGGTGTTGCGTTTCCACGCGCCCGTGCGCAGCGCCTACGAGGGCCGGGCCACGCTCACGCGAGAGCAGGCGGCTGAACTGCTGGCTGGACGCTGGTATGTCAGTCTGCAGACGGCGCGCCATCCTGGCGGCGAATTGCGTGGCCAGCTGATCGAGCGCAAATAGCCTGGATTGCCGTCCAACGGCGCTCAACCGCCCGTAGCACCGGCTCGCGAGTCAATGCGGCAGGCGCAGGCGCCTGTCCCGCCAGCGCACGACGGTGCTGTCCTTGCCGATGGTGTCGATGATGACGCCGGGTGCGGGCGAGGTGCCTTGCCCCAGTACCTGGCCATTGATGATGAGCAGGCGCTGCGCGGCGTTCTCCGAGTAGACCGAACCCGTGATCACCAGGGGAGGCAACTGCTGACGGACGGCGTCCGGCAGATCGCTGACCCACGGTGGTAGAGGTGCTGCCGAAGACGCTGAGGCGGCTGCGGTGGAATGGGCTGTGTTCGAAGGCAGCGCCGCCGGGGGGGCGATCGATGCAGGTGGCTGCGCCGGCACGGGGGGCCCGCGCCGTGACGGGATGGCGCGGGACGGAACGGGCCCAGGTGTTCCGGTCGCCGCCGGCACAGGCTCTGGCCATGGTTTTTTGGCGAGTGGTGCGGGGGCCTCCATGGGCTTGGGGGCGAGGGGCCGGTCCGTTGTCGCCGGGGGCACGGAGCGATCCTCGGACACATCACCCGTCCGGAACCACCACAGAGCGGCTGCGCCAACCCCCAGCAACCCCAGGCCGAGCGCCACGGCGCGCCACGAGGTCCGCGGACCGGGGAGGGAGGCGGCGGCGGGCGCCGCTGGCCAGGAGGGCGGCTGCAGGCTGGGGACCGCGCCTCGCTGGCGTTCGGTTTCGGCGCGCCGAAGGGCATCGAGGATGTAGGACATCAGGAGGCTCCTGCCTTGGCTGAAGACGCTGGGGAGGGATCGGCCAGGCGGGGCGCATCGTCGATCGTGGCCCGCCGCAACTGCATGAGAGTCAGCGGCCCGGGCAGGCCATCCGGACGCAGGCCGTGGACTCGCTGAAATGCCTGCAGCCTGGCGCGCAACGTGGGGGTGAGGCCGGGCAGCGGCGACGTGGGTGGCGTGGCGCCGTCGAGATGCGCCAGTTGTTGGCCGAGCCAGTCGAGCGCGGGGCCCGCCTGTCCTTTCAACAAGGCGTCGACGTCGCCTGGGGGCGGCCGCCAGAATGTGCCGAAAGCGCCGGTCCACAGGTGTGCCAGCGCATCCAGGCTGATGCGCCGTGTCTGCGTGCCATGTTGCAGCAGCGCGGAAGTGGCGTCCATGCCCGTCAGCAGGACAAAGGCCGTCCCGGCATCGCCGCGGCGAAGGGTGAGGATGCCCGGCCGGCCGAGCTCCCGAAGTTCAGGCAGTGTCAGCTTGTTGCTGTTCCAGCAGCGCAACGCGCCCGCCGGTGTCGCGGGGCAGGGGGGGGCGCCAATGGCCTGCGGGTCCCAGCGCAGCAGGAGTTCGCGCCATGCCCGGGTGCCATCGGCGGGCAGGCTCTGGAGCCAAGCGTCGTCGACCGGGAGGAACCGATGTGGGGCGGGTGCGGGCGTGTCGCGCGTCGGGGGGAGCGCAGCGGTGGCGGAGGCCGGCGCCAGCTTGACGGGGCCGGAATCCGGCTGAACCAGGACGGCCACGGCTGCCGCCGCCAGCCCAAGCCCCACTGCCGCGCCACGGAAGCGGGCCAGGAAACCGCCGGCCCGTGCGTGGGTCGCCGTGCCGAATACTTCGGCCGCGGCCTGTTCCACGGTGGCCCGATCGACATGGGTATGCGCTTGCGTCCAGGCGCCGAGCAAGGCCCGCCCGCACAGCAGGTTGATGCGCCGGGGCACACCTCGGGTCAGCTGGTGTATGCGCGCCAGCGCCCGGGCATCGAACGGGAGGGGGCCCTTGTGGCCGGCGACCGCCATCCGATGGCCGATGTACTGGCGGGTGTCGTCAGCCGAAAGCGGCCCGAGGTGGTAGCGTGCCACCACCCGCTGCGACAGCTGCTCCAGTTCCGGCCGGGCGAGCATGTCACGCAGCTCTGGCTGACCGATCAGGACGATCTGCAGCAGCTTGCGCTCGTTCGTCTCGAGGTTGGTCAGCAGTCGCAACTGTTCCAGCACCTCCGTGCTGAGGTTCTGCGCTTCATCGATGACCAGTACACAGGCTTTTCCGTCCGCATGGGCGTGCAGCAGAAAAGTGTTGAGGGCGTCGGTGAAAGTCTTGGTCGATGCCTCCCTGAGGTCCGTCGGGGGAAGGTCGAGATGGAACTCGTCGCAAACGGTGCGTAGCAGGTCGGCCACAGTCAGCCGTGGATTGAAGATGTAGGCCACATGGCAGCCCGCAGGCGTCTGTTCGAGAAAGCACCGGCAGACCGTTGTCTTGCCAGCGCCGATGTCCCCCGTCAGCAGCACGAATCCCCCGCCTCCCGCAGGGGGAGTGCCACCCCCGCCGGGTGATCCTGTCACGCCGAAAAGCAGGTGTGCCAGGGCTTCCCGGTGGCGTTCGCTCATGTAAAGGAAGCGCGGATCGGGAGCAATGGAAAACGGGTCCTGCGTCAGACCGAAGTCGGGGGCATACATGGCCCCGAGCATACCGCCAGGTGCTGACGGCCTCCCGCCAGGGTGCCGGGGCCCGGCCACCATGAATTCCCAAAATAATCAGCCGTATCTCAGCGTAGATACTTGGTTTGTAGCTACGTTTTTAGGAGTTAATGGGAGGAAGTGGCACATGATCAGGCTTGGTTGTCCACGGTCGGCATGGGAGGCCTGGGAGAAACGTGCCACCCAACATTCAGCGAGTTTGCATTCCACTGCAAGCGGAAAAATTCATTCCAATAATTTAAGAAAACGGAAAGTAACTATCCGGTTTTGATGGAGAGAGATGAACACGGGGCTGAGTGAAGTGTGAAAAATTCAACAAAATCAAAGTGTTGCAAGCTCGGCTAGGCGTTTTCCCTAGATTCGCGTCAAGTGGCATGGGCTTTGCAAACGGTCACGTACCTGCCTTTGCCATGTGGCGAGCAGGCAGAAACACCGGCATCAGCCGGTTTCGACTCATACCAGACGATGGAGACATGCACGATGGAAACCTTCTACGAGGTCATGCGCCGCAAAGGCATTTCGCGACGCAGTTATCTGAAGTACTGTTCGCTGACCGCCACATCCCTCGGGCTGGCTCCGTCCTTCGTGCCGCAGATCGCCCATGCCATGGAAACCAAGCCGCGCACTCCGGTGCTGTGGCTGCATGGCCTGGAGTGCACCTGCTGCACCGAGTCGTTCATCCGCTCGGCGCACCCACTGGCCAAGGACGTGGTGCTTTCCATGATCTCGCTCGACTACGACGACACCCTGATGGCCGCCGCCGGCCACCAGGCCGAGGCCATCCTCGACGAGATCATGACCAAGTACAAGGGCAACTACATCCTCGCGGTCGAGGGCAATCCGCCCCTGAACGAAGACGGCATGTTCTGCATCGAGGGCGGCAAGCCGTTCATCGAGAAGCTCCAGCGCGTCGCCAAGGACTGCAAGGCCGTGATCGCCTGGGGTTCCTGCGCCTCCTGGGGCTGCGTGCAGGCCGCCAAGCCCAACCCGACCCAGGCCACGCCGATCCACAAGGTCATCACCGACAAGCCCATCATCAAGGTGCCCGGCTGCCCGCCGATCCCCGAAGTGATGACCGGCGTGATCACCTACATGCTGACCTTCGACAAGATCCCCGAGCTGGACCGCCAGGGCCGCCCGAAGATGTTCTACAGCCAGCGCATCCACGACAAGTGCTACCGCCGTCCGCACTTCGACGCCGGCCAGTTCATCGAAGCCTTCGACGACGAGTCCGCGCGCAAGGGCTACTGCCTCTACAAGGTGGGTTGCAAGGGCCCGACCACGTACAAC
>JAEWVY010000025.1 GCA_023396625.1 Pseudomonadota bacterium
GCGTGGGGCAGTCCACGGCGGCGGGTTTCGCGATCAACACCAAGCACATCAAGACCCAGGTGCTGGTAGAAAATGGCGGGACGGTGGTGATCGGGGGCATCTTCGAACTCAATGACACCGAAAGTGAAACCAAGGTGCCGCTATTGGGGGATTTGCCAGCGGTCGGCAACCTGTTCAAGACACGCTCACGCAGCGCGAACAAGCAGGAGATGCTGGTGTTCATTACACCGAAGATGATTTCAGACCGGGCTGCGGCACGGTGATCGCGACAACAGTTTTGTGAATCGAGGAGTTTCCGCATGCGTTTCTTGTCTTATCTGACGTTCTTGTTGGTCGCTGCTTTGGTCAGTGCGTGTGGAGGCGGGGGGGGATCTTCGGGCTCCAACCCGCAGTTGCCCACCGTGATCACCACGGCGCCCAGCAATCTGTTCATGCCCATCGGGGTCGTGCAGCAATATGTGGTGAAAGGCGGCGTGGCACCGTACACGGTGAGCAGCAACAACACGCGGATCGTCACGGCTTCGCTGCGGGGAGATATCCTCTTGTTGAACTCGGTCGGTCAGGGCAGTGCCAGCATCACCATTCGCGACCGCAACACAGGGGTGGCCACGATCTCCGTGTCGGTCGGCGATCCGTTGGCCCTGTCGTTGACGAACGTACGCTCCTTTGTTGGAGATGTCGTCAAGGTTCTCATTACCGGTGGTACGCCCCCCTATCGCACATCTGTCCTGGATACCGCTGTCGCGGCAGAAGTCAATGGCAGTGAATTGCTGCTGACTCTGCGGGCGGTGAGCAAAGTCGATGTGGTGGTTATTGACGCACTGAATCAGCAGGTCAAGATGAACGTGGAGGTGATTACCGGGTCTCCCCAGTTCAACCTGGTTCCTGCGGCGATGACCATCTCGGAAAATTCGACGTTGCCCTTGACTTTCACCGTGCTGGGAGGCGTGGGGCCCATGACGGTTCGCAGCTCCGATACGAATTTGTTGCAGGCCTCTATTTCGGGGAATGTGGTGACCGTGACGACGGGGACCAACACCAGGCGTTGTGTTCCCGATGGCGGCGCAGTGGTGAACCTCGAGGTGGTGGATTCGAGAGGGGCTTTTGCCACCTCGCAGATTTCAATCATCGACAACCCGGATGGTTGCGGATTGCGCGTGTCGTCCAATCCGGTCACTGTGATCGTGGGTGACAAGGTCAAGACGACGCTTCTTGGCCAATCCGAAAAAGGGACGATCACCGTTCGTTCGTCCGATCCGCAATGGGCCACCGCGAGCTATAGCGACGGCGTCATCACCGTCACCGGCGTATCGACCCTTGTCACGACGGTCAGTGGAACTGCAACGATCACCACGGAGGAAGATTCCGTGCGGGCGGAGATCACGGTCATAGACAGCGGGCCACCCGCCGACAGCGTGAAATTCGATGCCATCGTGCTCAAGAAGACGCCCTGAATGTGATCACCCTGGTGGGTCTGCCCGGCGCGGGAAAGTCCACTGTGGGGCGGCAGCTGGCCAAGCGTCTGCAGGTGCCGTTCGTCGACTCGGATCACGTGATCGAGGAACGGCTGGGCATGTCGATCCGCGCTTTCTTTGATGCGGAAGGCGAGGCGCGCTTCAGGGACATCGAGGAGGCGGTGATCGATGAACTGACGCTTGGCGATGAGGGCGTTCTGGCCACGGGCGGGGGAGCGGTTCTTCGACCGGGGAATCGCCAGCGCCTTCGCGAGCGCAGCCAGGTCGTCTATCTGCGGTCGGCGCCGGAGGATCTTTTCCGGCGCCTGCGTCACGACGTGAATCGTCCGTTGCTCCAGGTCAGGGATCCGCTGGCGAAGTTGCGCGAACTGTATGCGCAGCGGGATCCGCTGTATCGCGAAACGGCGCATTTCGTGATCGAAACCGGCCGTCCCTCGGTCGCGACGCTGGTCAACATGATCGTGATGCAGCTTGAACTGGCGCCGGTGAGCCGTCCCGATGCGGCGGGCGGGCGCGCGATTTGACTTGGCCCGGTCCGGCGAGGACGCAAAGGCAAGGTGGTCCGGATGACAAAGCCCTAAACTTCGGGGATGCAAAAAGACAGTCCCGTGGAACAGGTCCGGATTGCCCTGGACGAACGCAGTTATCCCATTCTCATCGGTGCCGGGTTGCTGAATCGGCCGGACAGCTTTGCCGTGGCTCCCGACGCCAGCTCCGCTCTGATCGTCAGCAATGCCACTGTCGCGCCGCTGTATGCCGATCGATTGTGCCGCAGCCTGCGGGGAAAGTACCGGGCCGTCCACAGTGTCGTGCTGCCCGATGGGGAGGCGTACAAGAACTGGGAAACGCTGAATCAGATCTTCGACGCGCTGCTGACGCACGGCTGCGACCGCAAGACCGTGCTGTATGCGCTCGGCGGCGGTGTGGTGGGTGACATGACCGGCTTTGCTGCGGCCTGCTATATGCGCGGCGTGCCCTTTGTCCAGGTCCCGACCACCTTGCTGGCACAAGTGGATTCCTCGGTCGGCGGGAAGACGGGGATCAATCATCCGCTGGGCAAGAATATGGTGGGCGCCTTCTATCAGCCGCGACTGGTGGTTTGTGACCTCGACACCTTCGCTACCCTGCCTGATCGTGAATTCAGCGCCGGGCTGGCTGAGGTGATCAAATACGGCCCGATCGCTGACCTGTCCTTTTTGGGCTGGATCGAGTCCCATCTTGATGCGTTGCTGGCCCGGGACCCGGCGGCTTTGGCGTATGCCGTGCGGCGAAGCTGCGAGATCAAGGCCCACGTCGTGGCGCAGGATGAGCGGGAATCCGGCTTGCGTGCCATCCTGAATTTCGGGCATACCTTCGGCCATGCCATCGAAGCGGGTCTGGGGTACGGGGTTTGGCTGCACGGCGAGGCCGTGGGCTGCGGCATGGTCATGGCGGCGCGGCTTTCGCAGCGCCTCGGCTGCCTCGATGCGCGTTCGGTTCAGCGCCTGACGCGGCTGATCGCGCGGGCAGGCCTGCCGACAGTGGCGCCGGTGCTGGATGTGGCCGACAACGCAGGGCGCTATCTTGCGCTCATGCGAGTGGACAAAAAGGCGCAGGATGGCGAAATCCACTTTGTGCTGGTCAACGACGAGGGGCGTGCCTGCACCAGGGTCGCCGGCGATGCGCTGGTCCGCGAAGTGATCGAACACAGCAGCCAGGCCTGAGCCATTACGACCTTGCCGACATCTCTTGCTCACTGCGCGTGTGATCCGGCCCGGACACGGGGGCGCCGTATCACCGAACCCCCAGCGCCGACCCGCACAGAATTCCAGCGCGACCGGGATCGGGTCGTCCATTCCTCGGCATTTCGCAGATTGGTCTACAAGACCCAGGTGTTCCTCAACCATGAGGGGGACCTGTTTCGCACCCGACTCACGCATTCCCTCGAGGTGGCGCAGCTTGGCCGGTCGATCGCCAGGGCTTTGGCGTTGAACGAGGATTTGGTGGAGGCGATTGCGCTGGCGCACGATTTGGGACATACGCCGTTCGGCCATGCGGGACAGGACGCACTCAACGCCTGCATGCAGGGTGAAGGCACCGAGTGGGGAGGCTTCGAGCACAACCTGCAAAGTCTCCGCGTCGTGGACCACCTCGAGCAGCGTTATCCCGACTGGGACGGTTTGAACCTGAGCTTTGAGACCCGGGAAGGCATACTCAAACATTGCTCGCTATCGAATGCCCGAAAGATCGACGCAGTGGAGCCGGGTGGCGTGGCGCATCGCTTTCT
>JAEWVY010000037.1 GCA_023396625.1 Pseudomonadota bacterium
CGCCGTGTCGGACACGTCGGCCGCGAGAGGCTGAGGCAGCGGGGCCGGGGTCGGGATCGGGGCGGGCGGGTGTTTTCTGGGGGCGCGGGGGGCGACTTGCGGGGGCTGCGGGGGGGCAGGGGGAGGCGTCATCGCAGGTGGCGCAGGGGTGATGAACTCCGACAGGATCTGCACCGGCACGATCACCTCGGCCGCCCGCCGCAACAGGCCGCTTTGCAGGGCCCACAGCGCCGCGACGTGGAGCGCGACGACGCTGCCAGCGATCATGACATTGCGGTTCATCTGGAATGCGGGAAGGTCAGGAAACGGGGCGGAAATCATAGTTCACGAAGGCAGAGACAAGCCTTTCAGGGCCGGGGCGGTGCGCGGAATACCCAGCAAAGCGCGCCGATCACAGCGATCAGACTGCCAATCTGGACGAACAAATACATCATGGGAGCTAGGGCGAAAGGGGTACGAGAAATTATAAATGAGAATTGTTTTTATTTGCATGCGCAAAACGAAAAATCAAGATATGGACCGCCGCCAGTGCAGCACGTCGGGCCATGCGCACATGAATCTGAAGAAAATAGCCGGCTTCCCATTGCCGGTCGGTCATAGTATGCTATGTTTTTTGAAGTTTCATTCGGGCTTTTGCACCAGCAATTCGGGCAACGCGGTCGCCAGCGTGGCGCAACCGGTCAGCGTCATGGCGATTTCCAGTTCGTCGCGCAGCAACCGCAGGACCTGCGCGACGCCGCGGGCGCCGCCATGGGCCAGGGCGTGGACGTATGGCCGGCCGATCAGCACGGCGCTGGCGCCCAGGGCGATCGCCTTGAGGATGTCCGTGCCGCGTCGGATGCCGCCATCGACCAGCAGGGGCAGGGCGCCCTGGACAGCGTCTGCCACGCGGGGCAGGGCCCACGCGGTGGAAACGGCGGTGTCGAGCGTGCGCCCGCCATGGTTGCTCACGATCAGGCCCGCGACATTCAGCGCCATGGCCTGCCGGGCGTCGAGCGGGTGGAGTACACCCTTGAGCAGCAGCGGCAGCTGTGTCTGGGCCTGCAGCCAGGCGACGTCGCTCCAATCGGGTGCCTGGTCGGCCAGGCCGGCGCAGAGGGCATCCGGGCGGGTGGCAGTGGTGTGCTTGCTCGCTTGTGGCAGCCTGGCGAGATTGACCGCGGTCACGCCGGATGGCAGGGCAAAGCCGGCGCGGCGTTCCCGGTCGCGCGGGCCGCGGCAGGGGGCATCCACGGTGAGCACCAGGGCCTCGTAGCCGGCCGCCTCGGCCCGCTGCACCAGTTCGCGGTTGAAGCCGGGGTCGTTTTGCAGATAGAGCTGAAACCACAGCGGGCCGCGTGCCGGGTCGTTGCGCACGAGCCGGGCCACCTCCTCCAGCGGCGTGCTGGCCTGCGTGCTCAGCACCAGGCCGGCTTCGAGCGCGGCCGCGGCGAGGGCGGAGGCGAGTTCACCGTCAGGATGTGCCAGGCGCTGGTAGGCCACGGGCGCCAGCAAGATGGGGTGGGCCAGGTCACGGCCCAGCAGTCGCACGCGCGTGTGGCCTCCCTTCAGGGGGCGCAGCACGCGCGGGAGCAGGCCGATGGCCTGCCACGCGGCCTGATTGGCGTGCAGTGTGATCTCGTCCGCCGCGCCACCGCTGAAATAGGCCCAGGCGGGGTCGTCCATCACCGCGCGAGCGCGGGCTTCGTGATCGGCCAGACTGACCGTGTGAATGGGCGGGAACGCGGCACTCATGTGTCGGCCCACTGGCGAAGCAGGTTGTGGTAGACGCCTGTGAGCGCCGTGGTCTCATCCGTTTCGCCGTGCCGCTCGCGCAGGCGCAGCAGGGCCATGTCCATGTCATGGAGCAGCCGGCGCTGTTCGTCGCCGCGAACCATGCTTTCGAACCAGGTGAAGCACGCCAGGCGGTAGCCCCGCGTGACGGGCCGGACCTGGTGCAGGCTGGTGCCGGGGTAGATCACGGCGTGCCCTGCGGGCAGTTTGACAGCGTGCGTGCCGTAGGTGTCGGAGATCTCCAGCTCCCCCCCGTCATAGTCCTGCGGGTCGCTTAGGAAGACAGTGCAGGACACGTCGGCGCGCACGCGCAGGCCGCCGGACAGCAGGCGGATGGCGTTGTCCACGTGTGCGCCGTAGGCGTTGGTGGTGCCTCCGTGGCGGTTGACGCGCGGGGTGAATGCGCGCTTGGGCAGGACTGCGGAGAAAAACAGCGGGTTGCGCTCGAGCCCGGCCAGCACCAGGGCGCGGATGCGCTGGGCCGCGGTGCAGTCGTGCGGCAGCTGTTCGTTGTTCTTCACCTGGCGCGCCTGCGGTCCGGCGCTGTCGCGCCCATCGCACCAGGGCGCGCCGCGGAGGAGGGTGCGGGCGGTGGCCAGTTCGCCGGCCGTCAGGATGTCGGGGAGCTGAAGCAGCATGGGAGGGATATTCCTGCAACGAATGGTCGGGGAAGCGCCCGCGCCCTGGACAGCCGCGGCGCTGTGCGTGACGTCAGAACCGGAAGCTGGCGGTCATCAGCAACAGGCGGCCCGGGCCCGGGATGTAGTGTCCCGTGTAGAGTTGGTCCGCATAGCGTGTGTTGGTGGCGTTGCTCAGGTTGAGCTTGAGCGTGATGGACCGGCTGGCGTGGTACTCGGCCATCAGGTCAGCGATGACGTGGGCGGGCGCCTCCCAGCCCGGGTTGCGGTTGGGAGTTTGCCTGCCACGGAAGTTCAGGCCCGCGCCCACGCGCCACTGCGGCGTGAGCTGATAGGTGGTCCAGACCGTGCCGCTGTGCCGTGGTGTGAGCGAGGGTCGACCCGTCTCCCCGCCGGTCACCGGGGTGTCGATGGCGGCGACGGGCAGCCACATGTAGGAGCCGTAGATTTCCCAGCGGGGTGTCAGGCGGCCGGCGATGTCGATCTCAAATCCCGCGACATGGCGCCTGCCCGACAGCGTCGTCAGGTTCACCAGCGGGTCGGTATTGCGCTCGTGCAGTTTGGTGGCGCGGAATACGGCCAATCGCGTGGTGAAGCGCCGATCGACCGAGTCCAGCTTGGCGCCGATCTCGACATTGATCGCCTGTTCCGGGGGGGTGTTCACGTTGCTGGCGCTCAGTGAGTAGGCATCGCCCGAGGTGTTGAAGGAGTTGGCCAGCGACAGGTGGTAGGAG
>JAEWVY010000057.1 GCA_023396625.1 Pseudomonadota bacterium
CATCAGCTGGACGCTGAGTTCCATGGCCTCCGAGGCCGGCAACTTCGGCATGTTCATCGGCAACTACGAACAGTTGCGCACCATTGCCCTGCGCATCCGCCAGGCCGCGCTGGAGCTGGGCGTCAAGCGCATCGTCGTGGGCGAATGCGGCCACGCCTGGCGCGTGGCCTACAGCTTCTGGAACACGCTGGTGGGCATCGGCGCGGGCGCCAATGACCCGTTTGCGATCGAGCTGCAAAAGCAGCTCGACCACCGCTACAAGCAGCCCATGCACATCTGCGAGTTCACCGACGACCTGATCCAGCGCGGCGCCTTGCGCTTCGACAAGGAAGCCAACGACGACCGCATCATCACCTTCCACGACTCGTGCAACGTGGCGCGCGGCTCGCGCATGGGCGACATGCCGGGCGGTCAGTTCGTGATTCCGCGACGCATCATCACCGCGGTGGCCAACCATTTCCACGACATGGCGCCGGAGACCATCCATGAATCCACCTACTGCTGCGGTGGCGGCGGTGGCCTGCTCACCGACGACCTGATGGAGCTGCGCGTCAAGGGCGCGCTGCCGCGCATGGAAGCGCTCAAGTCCGTGGTGGACGAGCACGGCGTGAACTTCATGGCCACCATCTGCGCCATCTGCAAGGCCCAGTTCACCAAGGTGATGCCGGCCTACGGCTTCGACATGCGCATGGTGGGCGGCGTGCACCAGCTGGTGAGCAAGGCCATCCGGCTAGGCGACAAGTAGCCACCCCAGAACATACAGAGATTCCAGGAGACCCCCATGACCGCTCCCACGCCCGACACCGCCGCCGGCACCGAGATCAAACCCCTGACCTTTCGCCGCTTCAAGGACGGCGACAACCAGGTGCGTTCCTGGCAGAAGCAGATTTTCGATGCCGGCCACTCGCACAAGTGCCCCACCTACATCCAGAGCACGCCGCCTTGCCAGGGCAGTTGCCCGGCGGGCGAAGACATTCGTGGCTACCTCAACATCGTGCGCGGCGTGGAAAAGCCGCCGGCCGGCATGGGCTGGCAGGAATACGCCTTCCGTCGCCTGACCGAGGCCAACCCCTTTCCCGCCGTCATGGGCCGCGTGTGCCCGGCGCCTTGCGAATCCGGCTGCAACCGCAACCAGGTGGAAGACTTCGTGGGCATCAACTCCGTGGAGCACTTCCTGGGTGAATACGCTGTTCTGAACAAGCTGGCCTACGCCCAGCCCACGACGCGCAGCGGCAAGACGGTGGCCGTCATCGGCGGCGGGCCGGCCGGCCTGTCGGCAGCGTACCAACTGGCCCTGAAGGGGCACGAGGTCACGGTCTTCGACGAGCGCGCGGAGCTGGGCGGCATGATGCGTTACGGCATCCCGGGCTTTCGCACGCCGCGCGACGTGCTGGACGCGGAAATCCAGCGCATCCTGGATCTGGGCGTGAAGACGCGCATGAACTGCCGCATCGGCACGGACATCAGCATGGCGCAGATCCGCGCCGACTTCGACGCCGTGTTCCTGGGTCTGGGCGCCCAGGCCGGGCGCGCGCTGCCCGTGGAAGGCGCGGACGCACCCAACTGCGTCACGGCCACGGCCTTCCTGAAAGCCTTCAACGACGGACGCCTGCGCCACGTGGGCAAGCGCGTGGTGGTGGTGGGCGGGGGCGACACCTCCATCGACGTGGCCACGGTGGCCCGCCGTCTGGGGCACATCGACAAGGTGCACGAGTCCGACAGGCCCGAGCACGCCATTGCGGGTCACGTGGCGCACGACGTGGCCGAAGTCTCGGTGCGTCAGGGCGCGGACGTGACGCTGACCTCGGTCTTTGCCTTGGACAAGATGCAGGCCAACAAGCACGAAATCGAGCAGGCCCTGGCCGAGGGCATCGCCATTCGCGGCGGCATGGCACCCGTGGGCGTGGTGCGCGGTGCCGACGGCCGTGCCACCGCCTTGCGCGTGGTGCGCTGCGAGGCCAAGCTCGTGGGCGGACGACTGGAAATCAAGAACATCGAGGGCACGGAGGAAGACATTCCCGCCGACCTGATTGTCTCGGCCATTGGCCAGTCGGTGGACTTCACCGGGCTGGAGGAGTTCAACAACGGCAAGGGCGCCATCAACAGCGACAAGAACTACCAGGTGCAAGGCCAGGAAGGCATCTTCGTGGGCGGCGACGTGGTGCGCCCGCACCTGCTCACCACCGCCATCGGCCACGGCGCGATCGCGGCCGACGGCATCGACCGATTCCTCAAGGCCGAGCCGCTGGAAAAGCGTCCCAAGATCGACGTGCACGCCTTCGACCTCAAGCGCAAGATGATCGAGAAGGGCTACACCTTCAGCGAGGTGCACGAACCCATCCGCGGCACCTACCAGAGCACCGCCGCCATCCACAACTTCGACGACCGCTCCGACCGCTACGTGATCTCGCACAAGGAGCTGTTCCTGGGCCACTTCCCGTACACACCCCGCAACCGGCGCGGCGTGGTCACGCTCAACGCCGAGCAGGCCTTGAACAACTTCGAGGAACGGCTGCAACCCCTGCTCGAAGCCCAGACCCAGGCCGAGGCCAAGCGCTGCATGAGCTGCGGCCTGTGCTTCGAGTGCGACAACTGCGTGGTCTATTGCCCGCAGACCGCGGTGTTCAAGGTGCCCCGGGCCAAGTCCACCACCGGGCGCTACGTGGACACGAACTACGACAAGTGCATCGGCTGCCACATCTGCGCCGATGTGTGCCCCACGGGCTACATCCAGATGGGCTTGGGGGATTAGATGACTCCCCCCTGTGTCGCCTTCGGCGCCTCCCCCCCGGGGGGGCGACGCCAGCGGCCCGGCGGAGCCGGTTCCGCGGCGTCTGCTGGCGCGCGCTGGTGGGCACGCGTGGCGTTGGCGTTCTGGCTGGCCTTCGCGGCGCTCGGCGCTTGGGCGGAGAGCGGTGCGGCTGGCAGCAGCGCGGCTGCCGGTGGCATGAGCACGCCGAACGCCGTGCCGCAACCCTTGATCGAAAAAGCCCGCGCGGGCACGCAATGCGTGGCCGATCCTGCTTTCATGCGGCGCAACCACATGAATCTGCTCAAGCACCAGCGCGACGACACCTTGCGGGGCGGTGTGCGCACCGGGCGCCACAGCCTGAAGGAGTGCATCGCCTGCCATGCCAGCCAGACCACCCAAAGTGTCAACGCCAGTAGCAGCGATTTCTGCCAGAGCTGCCACGCCTATGCCGCAGTCAAGATCGACTGCTTCGAGTGCCACGCCAGCAAGCCCCCCGACACCACCTTTCATCCATTGCTTCCTCCAGGCAACGCAGGAAATGCGTCACTCAACCTGCGGTTGCGACAGATGGTCGTTCAGCAACAGCAGAACCCTTCGAAAACGCCATGAAAACTCAGGTCACTGAAGTAGTCGGCACGCGCACGGCGCGGCGTGGTTTTCTCGGCGTGGCCGCGGCCGGCATGGCGGGCGTGCTGCTCGCCCCCGGCGTGCACCTGTTTGAAGTCGCCCAGGCGGCCACGCCCAGCGCGGGCGCCAGCGCCAAGGTGCGCTGGGGCATGCTCATCGACACCACGTCGTGCGCGGCCGGCTGCACCGACTGCGTGAGCGCCTGCAACACCGAAAACGGCTTGTCCGGCGGCACACGCGGCACCGACTCGCAGTGGATCCGCAAGATCGAGATCAAGGAAGTGCACACGGGCAAGACCCAGTCGCTGCCCGTGATGTGCCAGCACTGCGCCGAGCCGCCCTGCGTGGACGTCTGCCCCACCGGTGCCTCGTTCAAGCGCGCCGACGGCATCGTGCTGGTGGACAAGCACATCTGCATCGGCTGCCGCTATTGCATGATGGCCTGCCCGTACAAGGCGCGCTCCTTCTTGCATGAACCGCTCACCCAGAAAAAGGCCGACGTGCCGCGCGGCAAGGGCACGGTAGAAGCCTGCACCCTGTGCGTGCACCGCGTGGACCGCGGCGAATCCCCGGCCTGCGTCAGCGCCTGCGCCGCCGCCGGCCACAAGGCCATCGTGTTTGGCGACCTGAACGACCCCGGCAGCGAGATCGCCCAGCGCGTGGCGCGTTACGCCTCGCGTGCGTTGCGCGAGGACCTGGCCCTGAACCCCGGCGTGAGGTACACGGGAATATGAAGATCGCACTCCATTCTCTCGAAGGGCGCAGCGCCGGCTACTACGGGCTGCTGGGCGCCCTGGGCCTGGTGGCCGCCGTGGGCCTGGGCGCGGTGGCTTACATGGAGCACTTCGGCCACATCGTCACCGGCATGAACAACCAGATCGTCTGGGGGCTGCCGCATGTGTTTGCGGTGTTCCTGGTGGTGGCGGCTTCGGGCGCGCTGAACGTGGCGTCCATGGCGTCGGTCTTCGGCAAGACGGAATTCAAGCCGCTGGCGCCGTTGTCCGGCCTGCTCGCACTGGCGCTGTTGCTGGGCGGGCTGGTGGTGCTGCTGCTCGACCTGGGCCGGCCGGACCGGCTGATCGTGGCCATGACGCACTTCAACTTCAAGTCCATCTTTGCCTGGAACATCTTCCTGTACTCCGGCTTCATGGGCCTGGTGCTGGCCTACCTGTGGACCCAGATGGAGCGCGGCATGGACCGCTACACGCCCCTGGCAGGCCTGGCCGCCTTTGTGTGGCGCATGGCGCTGACCACCGGCACGGGTTCCATCTTCGGCTTTCTGGTGGCACGCCAGGCCTACGACTCGGCCCTGCTGGCGCCGCTGTTCATCGCCCTGTCGCTCAGCTATGGCCTGGCCGTGTTCATCGTGGTGCTCATGCTGGCGTGCCGGGGCGGCCAGCGGCCCCTAGGCGACGCCCTCATGGCCCGGCTGGCGCGGCTGCAACTCATCTTCGTCGCGGCGGGCCTGTACTTCGTGCTCGTGTACCACCTGACCAACCTGTACTTCACCAAGCACCATGGTTTCGAGCGCTTCCTGCTGCTCGAAGGCGGTATCCACACCGGGCTGTTCTGGCTGGGCCAGGTGCTGCTCGGTGGCGTGTTGCCCATGCTGCTGCTGCGCCAACCCGGCATCGGCGCCCAGCGCGGGCGCATCGCGACCGCGGCCCTGCTCGTGATCGCCGGCGGTTTTGCGCAGATGTACGTCACCCTCATCGGCGGGCAAGCCTTCCCCCTAGTGATTTTCCCGGGCCACACCGTGAGCAGCAGTTTCGCCGACGGCGCGGTCAACGCCTACGCCCCCAGCCTGCCCGAAGCGCTGCTGGGCCTGGGCGGCCTGGCCGTCACCGGCCTGATCGTGCTGCTGGCTCTCAAGCTGCTCCGCTTTCTGCCCCAGCGCCTGGACGACGCCGCATACCTGACAGCGCCCACGGCACATTGACCTCGGATTTGCCGTCGTGGCTAACATGCCCCGTCTTCTCATCTCTGCCGCCCACAAGTCCTCGGGCAAGACCACGGTCACCGTGGGCCTGTGCGCGGCACTCACGGCGCGGGGCAAGGTGGTCCAGCCCTTCAAGAAAGGGCCGGACTACATCGACCCGATGTGGCTGGCACAGGCCAGCGGACGCGACTGCTTCAACCTCGATCCATTTCTGAGCCCGGCCGATGACATCCGCGCCTGCTTTGCGCGGCACGGCGCGGGCGCGGACATCCGCATCGTCGAGGGCAACAAGGGCCTGTACGACGGGCTGGCGCTGGACGGCAACAACAGCAACGCGGCACTGGCGCATCTGCTGGACCTGCCCGTGGTACTGGTGCTGGACGCGCGCGGCATGACGCGCGGCATCGCGCCGCTGATCCTGGGGTACCAGGCCTTTGACAAGCACATCCGCATTGCCGGGGTGATCCTGAACCAGTTGGGCGGTGCCCGCCACGAATCCAAGCTGCGCGCCGTGATCGAGCACTACACGGATGTGAAGGTGCTCGGCGCCATCGCCCACGACCCCGAGCTGGCGGTGGTGGAACGCCACCTGGGCCTCATGCCCAACCACGAACTGGACGACGCGGCGCGGCGCGTGCGCGCCATCGGTGAGCGCATTGCCGCGCAGGTCGACCTGGACCGGCTGCTGGACGTGGCGGCCAGCGCCGCGCCACTACAGACCGAGCCCAGTCCCGCCATTCGCCCAGAGCCTGTACCTCCCGTTCGGGCTGCCCAACACGCAAGCACGGACACCCTGCGCATCGGCGTGGCGCGTGACAAGGCCTTCGGCTTCTACTACCCGGACGACCTGCTGGCCCTGCGGGCGGCGGGTGCCGAGATCGTGCCCTTCGACACCTTGCGCGACCGCCACCTGCCCGAGGTGGATGGCGTCTTCATCGGCGGCGGCTTTCCGGAAATGTTCATGCCCGAGTTGCAGGCCAACCAGACCCTGCGCGACAGCATCCGCCACGCCATCGAGGGCGGGCTGCCCGTGTATGCCGAATGCGGTGGCCTGATGTACCTGGCGCGCAGCCTGCGATGGAAGGGCGAAACCTACGCCATGGTGGGCGCGATCGGCGCCGACGTGCTCATGCACGAGCGCCCCGTGGGCCGCGGCTACATCGCCCTTCAGGCCACGGGGGATGCGCCCTGGGCACCCGTGGCGACCGGCGATGGCGACACGCTGCGCGGGCACGAATTCCATTACTCCAGCCTCGAAAACCTCGACCCGGCGCTGCGCTTTGCCTACCGCGTGCGGCGCGGCCACGGCGTGGACGGCGCGCGCGACGGCATCGTGCACCGCAACGTGCTCGCTTCCTACGCGCATCTGCGTTACGGCGCGGGCGCGGACTGGGTCACGCCCTTCGTGCAGTTCGTGCGCCTTGTGCGCAGCCGCCGCTCGGCACGCGCCGCGACGGCGGACACGCCCGACAGCATCCTGGTCGCAGGCAAGGTCATTGCCATCGACGCGGAAGGCTACCTTCGCAATCTGGACGACTGGTCCGAGGACTTTGCGCGTGCGCGCGCCGCCGCGGAAGGCCTGGAGCTGACCGACGAGCACTGGCAGGTCATCCAGTTCCTGCGCGACTACTTCGACGAGCACCGCGTGCAGGCCCAGGTGCGTGCCATGATCTGGCACTTTGCCAAAATCTGGGGGCCACAACGCGGCAACAACCACACCCTGCACGCGCTCTTTCCCGTGGGGGGACCGCAAAAGCAGGGCAACCGCCTAGCCGGTCTATGGAAGACCAAGGGCGAGCACTGACCATGAACGGGAGAAGCGCATGTTTTCATTGACCAGCACCGCGGCGCGGCAGATTCTGCAAGCCGCCCAAACCAGCGGGGCGCAGCACCTGGCCCTGCGCGTGGCCGCGCGCAGGGACGCCGATGGCGAGGTGGAGTACGGCATGGGTTTTGACGAACCCCGGGACGACGACATGCGCCTGGATCTGGCGGGCGTGGCCGTGGTGATCGCCGACGAACATCAGGCCCTGCTGGAACGCACCGTGCTCGATTTCGTGGAGATGCGCCCCGGTGAATTCAACTTCATCTTCGCCGACGCGCGGCACCTGGAGCCCGCCCCGCAGACCGCGGGCGGTTGCGGCACCGGGGGCGGCTGTGGCAGCGGCGGTTGCGCGGGCGGCGGTTGCGCCAGCCTGGGACGCACACATTGAGCGGACGCGAAGTGAAGAAGCTCCCCACACCCTCTTCCACCGTGGCCATGGGACGTGTCTACCTGGTGGGCGCGGGCCCGGGCGACCCCGAGCTGCTGACGCTGCGTGCCGTGCGCCTGTTGCAGCAGACGCAGGTCATCGTCTACGACCATCTGGTCTCCAGCGCGGTGCTGGACTTCGTGGCGCCCGGCGCCGAGCGCATCTACGCCGGCAAGCGGCGCAACGAGCACACCCTGCGCCAGGAACAGATCAACGCCCTGCTCGTCAAGCTCGCGCTCGAAGGCAAGCACGTGGTACGCCTCAAGGGGGGCGACCCGTTCATCTTCGGGCGCGGAGGCGAGGAACTGCAGGCGCTGGCGGCGCACGGCATCCCGTTCGAGGTGGTGCCCGGCATCACGGCCGCGTCCGGTGTGTCCAGCTACGCCGGCATTCCGCTCACGCACCGCGACTTTGCGCAGCGCTGCCTGTTCGTCACCGGCCACCTCAAGGACGGCACCGCCGACCTGGACTGGCCTGCCCTGGTGCACACGCAGCAGACCGTGGTGATCTACATGGGCCTGAACGGCCTGCCCGACATCTGCCGCCAGATGATCGCCCACGGTGCCTCTCCCAAGCTGCCCATTGCCGTGGTCCAGGACGGCAGCATCGCCAGCCAGAATGTCGTCACCGGCACCCTGGACAACATGCCCCAGCGCGTGGCCGACGCCGGCCTGGAGTCTCCCTGCCTGACCATCATCGGCGAGGTGGTGACGCTGCACGACACGCTGGCCTGGTACCGCCCGCGGGCGGTGGACGAAGACCGCGTGCACGGGTCGCTCCAGGAAGCCGCAGCGCGAACAGACACCCTGGATAGCACCTGCTTGACG
>JAEWVY010000101.1 GCA_023396625.1 Pseudomonadota bacterium
GCCCACCATACACCACGTCGAAGGGCACGGCCTCCGCGCCGTCGACCAGATCCGCCGAGGCGCAAAGGGGGATCTGGCGCACGTTCATGCGTTGCTCCGCAGCCAGTCGTGCAGATTCCGCACCGAGTGCGCCACATGCAACGGGCTCAGCGCGTCGAAGGCGCCGCTGTCGTGTGCGCCATAACTCACCCCCACGCCGGCGCAGCCGGCGTTGCGCGCCATCTCCAGATCGTGCGTGGTGTCTCCGATCATCAGCGTGCGCTCCGGCGCCACGTCCAGCGCCTCCATCAACTCGTGCAGCATGCGCGGATCGGGTTTGCCAGCGGTCTCGTCAGCGGTGCGCGACGCATCGAACAACGGCCTCAGCTTTGACGCATCCAGCGCCTCGTCGAGCCCGCGCCGGCTCTTCCCCGTCGCCACGGCCAGCCGGTGGCGGCGCGTGCGCAGTTCGTCGAGCAGGGCACGCACCCCTTCGAACAGGCTGATGTCGTTCATGTGCCGGGCATAGTGATGGCGGTACCGGTTGGCCAGCTCGGGAAATTTGTCCGGCGGCACGTCCGGCGCGGCGCGGGCCAGCGCCTGCGCCAGACCCATGCCGATGACCCAGCTCGCCTGCCGGTCGTCTGGCACGGTCCCTCCCACATCCCCCACCGCGCGCTGAATGCAGCGGGCGATGATGGCTGTGGAGTCGAACAGCGTGCCATCCCAGTCGAAGGCGATGAGGTCAAAGCGGCGCGGGTGTGACATGGGCAAGGAAACTCTCGAGTTCCGGGGGCATAGGCGCGACCAGCTCCATGCGTTCGCCGCTCCCCGGGTGGGTGAACTGTAACCGCCAGGCGTGAAGGAACATGCGTTTCAGGCCCCGTTTCTGCAAGGCCTTGTTGAGTTCGAAATCGCCATATTTGTCGTCGCCGGCGATCGGATGGCCCTGCGCGGCCAGATGCACCCGGATCTGATGCGTGCGGCCGGTCTTGATGGTGACCTCCAGCAAGGTAAACCCTTCATACCGCTGGCGAATCCGGGTCAGCGTCACCGAATGCATGCCGTCCGGGTCGTCCTTGCCGACCACCTGCACGCGACGTTCCCCGTCGGGCAACAGGTATTTCTTCAACGGCGTCTCAATGCGCCGGGTCCGCGCTGGCCAATCGCCGGCCACCAGCGCCAGATAGGTTTTGCCCGTCTCGCGTTCGCGGAACTGGTCCTGCAGGTGCCTGAGCGCGCTGCGCCGGGCGGCCACCAGCAGGATACCGCTGGTCTCACGATCGAGCCGGTGCACCAGCTCGAGAAATTTCGCCTCCGGCCGCGCCCGGCGCAACTGCTCGATCACACCGAAGCTGACGCCCGATCCGCCGTGCACCGCGACCCCCGCCGGCTTGTCGAGCGCCAGCATCCAGTCGTCTTCGTACAGCAAGGGAAACTCGCGGCCGGGCGCCGGCCGGTCGAGCTTCTGCGCCATCTTCTGCGAAGTGCGTGCCGGGGGCAGACGCACCACATCACCGGCCTGGATGCGGGTGTCCGCGGACGCCCGGCCTTTGTTGACGCGCACCTCACCACTGCGAATGATGCGGTAGACATGGGACTTGGGCACACCCTTGAGTTGTCGGAGCAGAAAATTGTCGAGTCGCTGACCTTCCGATTCCGCGTCGACCGTGACATTCCGGACGGTGGCCCACCCCGAATTCCGCACGGCAGGCGACTTGCCCCCTATAATGGTGTTCACTGGCGACAGGCTGTGTAAGTGGTTGATTTGAATGGAAGTTGCTCCCACCCAGGGAGTTTAGTCCACCCAACCCATCCAGCCGCGCCGGAAGGTCGATGCCTCCCGCGCATTGCCTGCAGACTGGAGGCCCACGCCGCCAGTGGCACGCAGCAGCTTCGGGCGGGCCGACGCCATGGAACCCAAACACGGAATACCCCAAGTCCGCGAGCACCCGGTGCTTGCGGACGGATCGAAGCGAGACAAGCAGTGTTGACCCTGTCGTTCATTGTCCTCTGGCGGTGGCTGCAAGCCCCTGCTTTTGGCATTGAATCGGCATTTCTCAGCGTCAAAAGGGCGTTTTGCGCTATCTTTTTGATAGACCACCAGCTCCCCGTTCCTCTCGCCCCTTTCCACGCGCCCCCGCCCCGGCAGCCGAGCTAGTGCTCGGCCGCGCCCGGCTATTGCGGCAATTCCTTCCGGTTCTCAGCGTCAGTCCAGGCATCGTTGGCCCCTCGAGGGCGGGTACTTTGTTTTCAAGAGGTTCCGCGATGAAACGGATGCTGATCAACGCCACGCAGGCGGAGGAACGCCGGCTGGCGATTGTGGATGGGCAAAAACTGCTCGACTACGAAATCGAAATCGAAGGGCGTGAACAGCGCAAGGGCAACATCTACAAGGCCGTGGTCACCCGCGTCGAGCCGTCGCTGGAAGCCTGCTTCGTCGACTACGGGGAAGATCGCCACGGCTTTCTGCCGTTCAAGGAAATTTCACGCCAGTATTTTGCCGAAGGCGTGTCCGTCAACCAGGCGCGCATCCAGGACGTGATCCGCGAAGGCGACGAACTGCTGGTGCAAGTCGAGAAGGAGGAACGCGGCAACAAGGGCGCGGCGCTGACCACCTTCATCAGCCTGGCTGGACGCTACGTCGTGCTGATGCCCAACAACCCGCGCGGCGGCGGCGTGAGCCGCCGCATCGAAGGGGACGACCGCGCCGAGCTCAAGGAAGCGATGGACCAGCTCGACTATCCCAAGGGCATGTCCATCATCGCGCGCACTGCCGGCATCGGCCGTACGGCCCCCGAGTTGCAGTGGGACCTGAACTACCTGCTCAAGCTCTGGGCCGCCATCGACGGCGCCGCCAAGGGTGGCAAGGGCGCCTTCCTCATCTACCAGGAATCCAGCCTGGTCATTCGCGCCATCCGTGACTACTTCAACCACGACATCGGCGACATCCTGATCGACACCGACGACATCTACGAGCAGGCGCGGCAGTTCATGGCGCATGTCATGCCCGAGCACGCCGCACGTGTGAAGCGCTACCGCGACGACGCCCCGCTCTTCAGCCGTTTCCAGATCGAACACCAGATCGAATCGGCCTATGCCCGCACGGTCCAGCTCCCCGGCGGGGGGGCCATCGTGATCGACCACACCGAGGCGCTGGTGTCGGTGGACGTGAATTCGGCCCGAGCGATCAAGGGCGGTGACATCGAAGAGACCGCCACCCGGACCAATCTGGAAGCCGCCGACGAAGTCGCCCGCCAGATGCGCCTGCGCGATTTGGGTGGCCTGATCGTGATCGACTTCATCGACATGGAGGAGAGCAAGAACCGGCGCGAAGTGGAAAGCCGCCTGCGCGACGCTCTGCGCCAGGATCGCGCCCGGGTGCAGTTCGGCTCGATCAGCAAATTCGGCCTGATGGAAATGAGCCGCCAGCGCCTGAAACCCGCGCTCAGCGAAGGTTCGTCCATCCCGTGCCCGCGTTGCGGCGGGTCCGGCCACATCCGCGACACCGAGAGCTCGGCCCTGCAGATCCTGCGCATCATCCAGGAAGAGTCGATGAAGGACAACACCGCGTCTGTGCTGTGCCAGGTGCCGGTGGACGTGGCCTCTTTCCTGCTCAACGAAAAACGCACCGAGATCGCCAAGATCGAACTCAAACAGCGCATCAATGTGCTGATGGTGCCCAACAAGACGCTCGAAACCCCCAACTACAGGTTGGAACGCCTGCGCCACGACGATCCGCGCCTGGACCACATCGAGGCCAGCTACAAACTGGCCGAGGAAGTCGAAGACCCCACCGCCGTGACACGCCGCTCGCAGGAGCCGACCAATAAGCAGACCCCCGTCATCAAGGGCGTCCTGCCCGACGCGCCGGCACCCGCTGCCGAAGTCCGGCCCGAGCCGGTGGCGGCCCCCGCTGCGAAGAAGCCACGTGCCTCGGCGGACGCAGCCATGGCTGGCCCCGCCGCTGCGCCCAAGGGCTTTTTCGACTGGCTCAAGAGCCTGTTTGGCGCCTCGTCCACCCCGGTCCTCACGCCCGCGCCGGTGGCCGCCGAAACCACGAAAACCGACACCCGGGCGCCACGAGGCACGCGCGGCGGTGAGCGGCGCGAGGGACGGCGGGGAGAGGGTCGAAGCGAGACCCGCCGTGGCGAGTCCCGCCGCGGTGATGGACAGGCCGAGGGACGCGGCAACCGACGCGGCGAGACCCGAACCGAGGGACGCGACACGGACGCACGTCCTCCACGCAACGAGCGCAACGGCGAGCGCAACGGCGCGCGTGAACGCCGTGATGCCCTGCCCAATGCGGCCGCCGAAACCCCGGCCACCGGCCCGGGTACCCCGACGCCAGACATTCCCCAGGGAGAGCGCGCCGACCGTCCGCCGCGCCGCGAAAGGGGCGAAGGCCGCCGTGAGCGCGGAGAACGCCGCGACACGGCCGCGGCACGCCCCGCCGCGGAGATCCCGCTCCAGGGTGTGACCCCCCTGGAAGCGGCCGTCTCGACGGAAAATGTCCCGGAACAAGCCGACCTGGCCTCAGCCGAAAAAGCCGCACCGCAGCGCGAAGGCGAGCCACGCCGAGAACGCCGTTCCCGCGACCGCTATGGCCGCGACCGCCGCGAGCGCGCCGCCCAGGGCGGCGCCCAGACCGCGCTGGAAGACAATGGCCCGGCGGAGGCGGCGGCACCTGCCGATGCCACGGCGGAAGAAGTCCGGGCCCCTGCTGTGCGCTCTTATTTCGATCGCCCCGGCACCGCCCCGGCCATGACGACCGCCGAAGCACCCGTCGCCGCGCCTGTGGCGGCCGAACCCGCCGCCGCACCTCTGGCGGTTTCCCCGGAACCGGTTCCGCCGGCGCCCGTCACTTACACCCTGCCCGTGCAGGCGTTGCAAGACCTCGCGCAACATGCCGGTCTGTCGTGGGTCAACTCGGATGCCGACAAGGTGGCCGCCGTCCAGGCCGCGATCGCGGCCGAACCCAAGCCGGTGCACATTCCGCGTGAGCGGCCGCCCGCAGTGGTCATCGACGAAGGGGCGCTCGTGCTCGTCGAAACACGCAAGGACCTGCGCAGCCTCGAACTCCCGTTCTGACGCCCGAAGTCACGCCTGGCCCAGCCCGGCTTGCGGGGCTGGGCGATCCGGCCCACGGCCGGACATGAACAAGGGCCGGCCGTTCAGGCCCCTGAGGGGGTTTGCTCCCCTGCGGCGTTCTTCCAGGCCCGCATGGCGGCAGCATCGTCCCCGCGCTGCTGCGCCAGCGTGGCCAGCGCTCGCCACGCAGACCGCGCCAGGGCTTCGTCGCTCAGGCCATGGACCGCCTGGCCCAGAAGCTGTTCGGCCTTGCCCCACAGCTGACGCTTCATGCAGGCCATGCCCGCGAGGTACTGCAGGCAGGGCTCGCGAGGGTCCCCTTGCTGCGCGAGCTCGATCCGCCCGAGCCAGTCCCGGTCGGCGACGGCCTCGCCGGTCACCAGACAGTCTTCGAGCACCCGTGTGAATTTCGCCCGCTGAAGCGGGCTCCAGGCGGTGGGCTGGGCCATCCATTGTTCCCATAGGGGCTGCAACCAGTTCCTGGCCAGCGCGACGTCGCCCTGCAGACTCAACAGCCGCGATGCCGCACCGATGGCCACCTCGGGCATGGCCTGTTCCCCCGCCTCCAGGCTGTCCCAGACTTTCTGCAGCTGGGCCGAGTCGTGCGCCCCCTGGACCATCTCGCCAATCAGGCTGCGAATCAGACTCTGTGCGGCTTCCGGCGAAAAAGCACGGTGTTTTGCCAACAGCCTCGCGGTTTCCAGCGCCGCCTGCGCCTGATGGGCCAGGCGCGCCGCCTTGAGCCGCAGCCGCAGCGCCAGCGTGCGCCGCTGCGCACCTTGCGGCAACGCATCGAGCCATTCGAGGGCGGCGGGCACATCCCGCTCGTCCAGCGCCCAGCGAGCCGCCCGAAGGCGCGCACCATCACGAAGCTCCTGCGTGGCCGCCGCGGGACGACCCGCCTCACCGTCGAAGATTTGCCGCAGATGCTCATCGCGCCCCGTCTTGTCCTGCAGCGACTGCGCGCTCTCCGCCGCCACCAGGTGGGCCATCGCCCGCAACTGCGCCCCATGGCCAAGCCGCTCCCCTGCCACGGCCGTGGCCTGCTCCCGCGCCAACGCCACGTCCGCGACTTTCCGCGCCCGGGTGAAGCGGCCGGCAAAAAGATGCCCAAAAGCCTCGATCAGGGCCACGTGAGCCGCGCGTTCCCGCTGCTGAGTCCGCCAGCGCCGGGCCTGGGTCGGCAGTTCCAACAGCGCCCCGAGCGCCCGCAGGGCCAGGTGCAGCACCAGGAAAAGGCCCGCCAGCACCAGCAGCACGAGATTGAGCGACAGGTCCACGCGCCACGGCGGCCAGAACACGGTGATCGTGGCCTGGTTCTCACCGGCGAACAATGCCAGCGCCGCCGCGCCGGCAAAAAGCACCAGGAACCAGAGTGCCGCCCGCATCCCCGTCTACTTTCCCGCCGCAGCGGTGGCCAGCGCCGCCAGGGTGTCGTCCACCCGCGGCAATTCGACGGCTTTCATCTGCAACTGCACCTGCTGCAGCACGGTGGCCACATTCTGCGTCTTGCGCGAAGCCGGGTCGAAATAGGTGTTCAACACATCGGTGGCCGCGCCGAGGTCCGCCCGCGCGGACGAAAGCTGGCGCGCCAGCAACCCCAGCCGGGCATTGAGCAGCCGCAACTTGAGGTTTTCACGCACGAAGAAAGCCTGTTCGGGCGAAAGCAGCACGGCTTCCGGTCGCTCGATGCGCGCCACCCGAACCAGGCTGCGGACCTCCTGCGCCACGACGGCAAGGACCCGCTGCCACCAGTCTGGCGCGGCATTCGCCACATCGGCGCGTGTCGCGCCAGGCTGCAGAGGACGGGGCACGGCATTGGCCAAGGGCAATTCGTCGGACAGGCGCACCAGCGTGTCGATCTTGATCAGCAACCCCGGCGTGTCGGTCACGCTGGTGGACTTGATGCGATCGATGTCGCGATTGATGGCCCGCTGCACCGAGGCCAGCCGCGGCTGCGCCGCACGGCCAAGGCGCTGGTCCGCAGACCGGAGCGCCGCCAGCAGCGGCTCGACGCTGCCTGTGAGCTGCGCCTGCTGCAACGCCAGGCGCAGAGCCGCCTCGATGTCCACCACCAGATTTTCATCGCGGGACCGCGACATGCTCTGCATCAGTTCGTCGAACTGGGCACGTTGCAGCGCCACTTCCGCCAACCGCGCCTCCATCACGGCCTGGCGCGCCGCGGCCTCGCGGGTCTGGTCGATCGCCTGACGGGCCAGGGCGCGCGCCTCGATGGACTGCGCGCCGGCGTCGGCGCTCTGGCGCGCCAGTTGCTCCTGCATGCCGGTCACCTTCTGCCAGAGCAGGCCGGTGGCCAGCAACGCCGCCAGGGCCGCCACCAGCACCAACGCCGCCCACACCCGCGACAGGCGCCCCGCCACAGCCCGGCGGCTCCGGGCGTCCGAAACCGGTCGCGCTTCGGGGCCAGCCCCGACATCGGTGGCGTTCTCGGGCGTGGCTTGCGGGTTCATCGGATCGATTTTATCGACGCGGCCACCGCATCGACCGTGGGGCGTGACTCCCACACCACACCCAGGCCCGCGCGGCGCGCGGCCTCGGCAATGCGTGGGTGCGTGGCCAGCGCCCGCGTGGCGCGCAAGTCCTGGCCACCGAGTTGGCCGACCAGCGTCCGCACGGCCTCGGAGCTGCTGAACAGCCACACCGAGCCGTCCGCCGCCGCCTGATGCGCCAGCGCCTGCCGTGCCTCGTCGAGCACCGGTGCCCGCCGCCGGTAGGCCACGACCTCCTCGACCACCGCGCCCGCCGCCGCCAGCCGGGCCGCCAGCCAGTCGCGGCCGGCGCCCCGCCCTGCGGCATCACCGCCACGAACGATCAGCACATGCTGGCCTGCGCGCACCTGCGGGCCCACGCGCGCCCACAGCGCCTCGGAATCGAACTGCGCTGATTCCAGCGCCGGCGCATCGATGCAGGCCGCCGGCCAGCCCGCCGCCCGCAACGCCCGGGACGTGCCCGGCCCAGGCGACCACGCTTTTGTTTTTATAGCATCAAGTGACCAATTTACGCTGGATAAAGCCGTTTTTTTATCAAAAAATCCGGCCACGGCACTGGGGCTCACGAACATCACGGCCGCGTAGCGGTCAAACGCGCGCCACGCGGCCCGCACCGGCCCGGGATCGGCCACGGGAAGGATCTCGATCAGAGGAAACGCCAGCGCATCAATGCCGAGCGCGCGCAAGCCCGTGACCCAGGCCTTGGCCTCCGCGGCCGGCCGGGTGACCAGCACCCGCGGCGGCGCCGCAAGGCGAGAGGCAATCGGGGCGGCCGACATGGCTGAGGGCAAGGAAAAGCCCGCCGCGGTCCAGGCGTCAATGCGCGCCCTGCTCGCGCAGGCGCCGGGCGACCTCTTCTCCGAGCGCGGCCGCGCTGGCCAGGTCGGCCGCCGTGGCCGAAGCCTGGGCCTGCAGCAGGATGGGTTCACCCTCGGGTTCGCCCCAGGCCGCGCGAAGGTCGACACGGTCCCCGTCGGTCGTCGCATAGGCGGCCAGCGGCATGGAGCAACTGCCGCCCAGGGCACGACTGACGGCACGCTCGGCGGCCACCGCCCGCCAGGTGGGCTCGTCCGCCAGCGGGCCCAGCGCGATCGCCAGGTCCCGGCGGTCGGCACGGATCTCGATACCCAGCGCGCCCTGACCCGCCGCCGGCAACATGTCGCCCGTCTCGAAAACGTGCCGGATGCGCGCCGCCAACCCCAGTCGCTTCAGGCCGGCGGCCGCAAGCACGATCCCGGCGTACTGCCCCTCGTCGAGCTTGCGCAGCCGGGTGTCGAGGTTGCCGCGCAGTGGTTCGATGCGCACGTCGGTCCGGTGCAGTCGCGCAAAACGCGCGCGCAGAAGCACGGCGCGGCGCAGGCTCGAAGTGCCCACCACCGCGCCCTGGGGCAAGTCATCCGGCAATGCGTGGTCGGATGACACCCAGGCATCGCGCGGATCTTCGCGCGCCATCACGCACGCCAGCTCGAAGCCTTCGGGCAGCTCCATCGGAACGTCCTTGAGCGAGTGGACCGCGATGTCGGCCTGGCCTTGCGCCAGGGCGACTTCGAGCTCCTTGACGAACAGGCCCTTGCCGCCGACCTTGCTCAGGCTCCGGTCGAGAATCTGGTCCCCCAGTGTGGTCATGCCCAGCAGCGTGACGCGGTGGCCGCGCGCCTCCAGCAGCGCCTTGACATGCTCGGCCTGCCACAGGGCCAGACGGCTTTCACGCGTGGCGATGACAATGGGTGGGGAAGAAATGCTCACGCTCGTGGCCCGTGGGTAGTCTTTGGGGGAATAGCGATGCTAGCATGGGCCCTTTCGGCCATGCGGCGCCCGCGGACGGCATGCCAAGGCCGCTCCAGGATGCTTTCGATGACACAGGCCAAATCCGTCTCGACCACCCCACCCGCAACCCGCCAGCGCGGGACAGCTAAAACCTCGGACAACGAACGTCCGCTGATCGACGACATCCGCCTGCTGGGGCGGATTCTCGGTGACGTGATCCGCGAGCAGGAGGGCGCGCCAGCCTATGACCTGATCGAGCAGATCCGCCGCCTGTCGGTGGCCTTTCGGCGCGATGCCGACCACGAGGCCGACCGGGCGCTGAAAAAGCTGCTCAAACGCCTGAGCAGCGAACAGGCGGTCAGCGTGATCCGCGCCTTCACCTACTTCAGTCACCTGGCCAACCTGGCGGAAGACCGGCACCACATCCGGCGCCGCACCGTTCACGAACGCGCGGGCAGCACGCAGGAGGGCAGCATCGAGGTCGCGCTGCAACGCCTGCGTGACGCGGGCATCGCGCCGCAGGCCGTCGCGCGGGCGCTCGCGGGCAGCTATGTCTCCCCCGTGCTCACGGCCCACCCGACCGAGGTCCAGCGCAAGAGCATTCTCGATGCCGAGCGCGGCATCGCCAGGCTGCTTGGCGAACGGGACGAAATCCGCGCCCGTGCCGCCGCCTTCGGCTCCCCGCGCGACGCGCTCACCCCCCGCCAGCTCGAAGCCAACGAGGCCCAGCTGCGCGCGCGCGTGACGCAGCTGTGGCAGACCCGACTGCTGCGTTTCACCAAGCTGACCGTGGCCGACGAGATCGAGAACGCGTTGAGCTACTACGAAGTCACCTTCCTGCGCGAAATCCCCCGGCTGTACGCCGATCTCGAACGCGAGCTGGGCCAGCAGCATGTGGCCAGCTTCCTGCGCATGGGCCAATGGATTGGCGGCGACCGCGACGGCAACCCCAACGTGGGCGCGGACACGCTCGCGCACGCCCTGCGCCGCCAGGCCGACATGGTCCTGCGGCACTACCTCACGGAGGTGCACCACCTGGGCGCGGAATTGTCGATGTCGGGCCTGCTGGTCCAGGTCTCGGCGGAAATGCAGGCGCTGGCCGAGCGATCTCCAGACACCAATGAGCATCGTCAGGACGAACCCTACCGGCGCGCCCTCACCGGCATTTACGCCCGGCTGGCCGCCACCTTGCGCAACCTCTCCGGCGGCGAAG
>JAEWVY010000103.1 GCA_023396625.1 Pseudomonadota bacterium
GTCTTGACCCGATACGCGCTTAAGCGGCTGCTTTATCGGCTCAGCGTTTCGCCCCATGCCGACCAGTTCCTGCTGAAAGGCGCGCTGCTGTTCGACTTGTGGTTCGACATCCCGCATCGGCCGACGCGGGACGCGGACTTTCTGGGTTTTGGTTCAGCCGAGTTGCCGCACCTTGAAGCCGTCTTCAAGGACGTCTGCGCGATGGAAACGGACGACGGGGTGGCGTTTCGTCCGGACACCGTTCATGCGGCGGAGATTCGCAAGGAGGCCAACTACGCCGGCGTACGCGTCACCTTGCTCGGACTGATCGATGGAGCACGCTGCCCGATTCAGGTCGACATCGGTTTCGGTGATGCTGTTACACCAGGGCCGGAAGAGGTCCAGTACCCCGTGATGCTGTCGGAGTTCGCGGCGCCGAAGCTGCGGGTCTATCCGCGCTATACCGTGGTGGCAGAGAAGCTGGAGGCGTTGGCCTCGCTGGGTATCGCCAACAGCCGAATGAAGGATTACTTCGACCTTTGGATCTTGTCGCGGTACACCGAATTTGACGGCGACACCCTGCGACGCGCGATTCGGGCAACCTTCGATCGACGCAAGACGATGTTGCCCCCGGACATCCCCTTTGGCCTGACGGATGGTTTTGCGCAAGATGCGCAAAAGCAGATGCAGTGGCAGGCGTTCCTGGGAAAGAACAGACTCGTAGCGCTGCGCCTGGAGGACGTCGTGGTGTCGCTTCGAGATTTCCTGCTTCCAGTCATCGCTGCGGCGAACGCTGATGCCGACTACCCGCAACACTGGCCCGCTGGCGGACCCTGGTTGTCAGTGGCGGGGTGAAACCAGTCAAAGCCCGACCCGTGCTCGCTGCTCATCCCACAGCGCTGGCGGATCAACCGCCAGATCAAACAGCGTGACTTGGTTCGGCAATGCGTCGTCCAGGATGGCCGCCACGATGTCGGGCGCCAGGGTGGTCAGGTTGACCATTCGGCTCACGTAAGGGGCAGCAGTCTGATTGCCGCGAAGTTGGATGGCGCTGACCGAGAGCGCCGAGATGCCTACTTCTTGGCCCTGCATGCGTCGACAACCGCATGAAGATGGTCGTGGCGGCGTGGTGCAAGGCTCGCCCAGAGCCGATCGCGTTCACACCCAGCGTTCTGGACTGACCCGTAGTCGACGCTCGCAAGGAAGGTGAAACACTGTCCTGCGGACGCCGGTTCGATTGAGCAACACGGAATCGAACTGGCGGTGATCCTGGCGGCGAATACCGCAGTGGTGATTGGGTCGAGCTGCTACGATTCACCTCGGAAAAGGGGCTGATCCGCACCGTTCCGCAGTGGTTTGCGACGGTTGTAAGGCGCTGAGTTATCTAGGTTTGGCGCGGGTTGTAAGCCCACCACCATACACAAGGGCTCGGATAGTCTCCGGGCCCTTTTTCTTGCCGAAAATCCCCGCGTGGCGCGGGGTTTCGGCTACCTGTGCTGCGGGTGGTCAACGGCTGAAACGCCCCGAATCGGCCACTTTCTCCGCCAGAGCAGTCTCTGTTCTCCGTTTGGCCTGCGGGTAGGCGCAGTGAGTGACCCATATAAATCAAATACTTACGCGCTTTGGTTCATCGTCAACCAAAGGCACCGGTCGGCATCACAACTAGACGACGTTGGTCGTTTGTACTAACACTGCGGCAGTTGATCTAACAAAACAGGTGCTGCCATGACTGCCGTTGCATCGTCGCCTTCCGCCCGGTCCGCCCGCCTCGGGCTGCGTGCCACCCCCGAACAGGAGGTGGTGTTGCGTCGCGCCGCCGAGGTGGCGCACAAGTCGCTGACCGACTTCGTCCTCGACAGTGCCTGCCTGGCTGCCGAGCAAACCCTGCTGGATCAGCGCCTGTTTATGGTCTCGGGCGGTCAGTACCAGGCTCTGATGGATCTGCTGGATCGCCCCGAGCAGGCCAACGACGGTTTGCGTGATCTGTTTGCCCGCAAGGCGCCCTGGGACGCAAAGTGACGTTGCGCGCACCGGAGCCACTGGCTGCGCAGCATCGGCTGGAAGGTTTTGATTGCGGTAAGCCCGCACTCAACGACTGGCTACTTCGCCACGCTCGGCAAGCCCAAGGCAGTGGATCGGCCAAGACCTTCGTCGTTGCCGAGGATGATGGTCATGTGGCGGGCTATTTCAGTTTGACCGTCGGCCAGATCGACACCCTGGAAGCGCCAGATCGCATCTGCAAAGGGATGGGGCAATATCCGGTTCCGGTGGTGATCCTGGCAAGGCTGGCCGTGTCGCAGCAGGATCAGGGGCGCGGCATTGGCTTTGGTCTGTTGCAGGATGCCATCCGGCGGACGATGCTGATTGCCGGGCAGGCGGGCATCCGGGCGATGCTGACTCACCCCATCGATGAAGAAGCGGTGAGGTTCTACACCCGGTTCGGATTCATTGTGTCACCGCTGCGCGAGCAGCAATTGCTGCTGCTTTTGAAGGGCGCCCGGTGCTGGGTACGTTGAGCCATGAGTATCGAATCAATGCCCGCTTTCACCAAGCCAGCCCGCCAGCGCTGGGAATCCATCCCCGCAGACATCCGCCAGCGCCTGCTGCCCAACGTCTGGTGCGACCATTGCAGCCACGAGACGACCATCACCAACTTCACCGGCACCCTCAAGGGAGGCGACTTGCTGCTGGTGGGTCAGTGCGCCGAATGTCGTGGCGATGTGGCCCGGGTGATCGAGGGCGCGTAGCTCGGTCAGGTATCGAACGCCGCTACTACCTCCCGTTGGCCCACACAGTCGATCGCCAGCGGGGTTCGCTGGAACCACAGCAGGCGCACACACCGGGGCTGCTGGTCAGTCAGGATCGCCCGGATGATGACAGGTTCCACCAGCGTCGGTGTCAGGTGTGGCGGCTCTGGCGGGATCGTGAGTCGTTGTTCGGCAGCACGGCCGCCAAGCTGCTCGACTGGATGCCTTGCGACATGCTGCTGGTGTCCGACCCGCGCGCCACGGAATGACGGCGGCTCGGGCCGGGAACGCCTCAGGCGGGGGCAGGCCCCTTGGACGAATCGTTCGGCTGTGGGGGAAAGCGTTGCAGCACGTGCCCAGCCATTCCCTTGGCCAGTTCCTCTTCGCCGAAGAAGACGGTACCGATGCCGTCCTTGCGCAGCATCAGTGACTCGTCTTCGCTGTGCGTGCGCAGGACGATTTCTATGCCCGGATTCAGTGTCCGTGCCGTATCGGCCATCTGCCGGACATTCAGCGGATCGGGGGTTGCCACCACAAGCATGGCCGCCTCTGCGATATGCGCCTGAATCAGTACTGCAGGGTCGGCCGCGTTGCCTGAAACCGCTGCCATCCCTTCTTTGCGCAATTTCTCAACCAGCTCACGGTTCTGTTCGGCCACCACGTAGGGGATGCCGCGCGCTTCCAGCGCACCGGCGATCCGCTTGCCGACTCGGCCGTACCCGACCAGCACCACTTGCCCCTGCAGATATTTGCGCGCGGTGCTCATCGGCAGCTCGGCATAGGGATCGGTTCGCCGGTCTAGGCTGCGGGCGAATTCCGAGCGGTTGAGAACCCATTTCCGAACCGGTTCGACCATGGCGAACAGCACGGGGTTCAGGGCAATGGAGATGAGCGCGCCGGCCAGTACGAGGCTCATGCCTTCAGCCGGCAGCAAACCCAGGGAAAGGCCCATCCCGGCCAGAATGAAGGAAAACTCGCCGATCTGGGCCAGACTGGCGGAAACGGTCAGCGCGGTATTGAGCGGATAGCGGAAAGCCAGCACGAGGGCCAACGCCGCGATGGACTTGCCGAAAATGACGATCGCCAGGACCCCCAAGACGTGCCACGGCTGTTCTACCAGGATCGCAGGGTCGAACAGCATGCCTACCGACACGAAAAACAGCACAGAAAACGCGTCGCGCAGCGGCAAGGACTCTTCCGCCGCCCGATGGCTGAACTCCGATTCGCGCATCACCATGCCGGCGAAGAATGCGCCCAGGGCAAACGAGACGTTGAACAGTTGAGCGGCCCCGTAGGCAATGCCAATGGCGGCCGCGATGACCGACAGCGTGAATAGCTCGCGCGAGCCAGTGCGCGAGACCTGCCACAGCACCCAGGGCAGTGCACGCCGGCCGGCGATGAGCATCAAGGCCAGGAAGGCCCCGACTTGCAGCAGCGTTTGTCCGATGGTGATCCACAGGGGCGTGGTACCCGCCGGAGCGGTGGCCCCCGATCCGCCCAAAACACCTGCCAGAGGCGGCAGCAGCACCAGAACCAGCACCGTGGCGAGATCTTCGACGACCAGCCAGCCCACGGCGATGCGCCCATTCATGCTTTCGAGCACACCGTGGCTCTCCAGGGCCTTGAGCAGCACGACGGTGCTAGCGCACGACAGCGACAGGCCGAAGATGAGCCCGCTGCTCCAATTCCATTCCCACCACCAGGCCACCGCCATGCCCAGCAGTGTGGCCAGTCCCATTTGCGCCACCGCGCCCGGCAAGGCGATGCGTTTGACAGCCAATAGATCTTCAATCGAGAAATGTAGGCCAACGCCGAACATCAGCAGCATGATGCCAATCTCCGACAGTTGGGAGGCCAGGTGCACATCGGCCACGAACCCCGGCGTCGCCGGTCCGATGACAATGCCGGCCACCAGGTAGCCGACCAGCGCCGGCACCTTGATCCGCTCGGCCAGAAAGCCGAGGATCAGGGCGATGCCGAAACCGGCGGCCAGCGTGGTGATCAGCGAAATGTTGTGATCCATGGGGTGGTATCTGAAGTTGGGCTAGGGGCTATCGAACGTCGCGTATTGCCGCTTTTTCCCGATCTCATTATCTCTAGCTCTGCGAATCCGGATCGCGTTCCATGGGGTCCAGTTCCGCCTGTTGAAAGCACCAACTGCCATTCAGCTTGAAAGCCGGGGCCTGGCCTTCGGCCGCAAGGCGGTAGACCGTTCGCTTGCTGGCCTTCAGGTCAGTCGCTACCTCGCCGGGGTGAGGATTTCACCTTCCGGTTCTGCCATCGTCTCGCCTTTGCTGATGTGAAACGATGCTTGCCGAGCGTTGCCAATTCTTCCACAGGAAGAAAGCCAGAGCCCCTGAAGACCAGGGCTTCACCCACCCGTCCGTAGCGACTTGTGCATGAGGCCCATGGTGATGGAGGATGTTTTGATGCTACAATTTCGACTTTCGCGGCTGTAGCTCAGCTGGATAGAGTACTTGGCTACGAACCAAGGGGTCGTGGGTTCGATTCCTGCCAGCCGCACCAACAGGTAAGCCCTGATATCGCAAGGTATCAGGGCTTTTTCCTTGGTGCATGTGTTTGCTGCTACTTTCTCCATGGAGGGGAGTGCAGGAAACGCGGAGCATGGATTGCGAGCCGGCGAGCAAGAGCGGCATCGAACGTGATGTCGAGCAATCCTTTTTCTTTGAGGTGCAGGGGAAAACGCATGAGCAAAGCCTTTACCCGGGAATCCGATCAGGACGAAGAGTCATTTGACGACACTGTGCCCGCCTTGCCTGCTGGAATGCGCAACTACATGACGCCTGCAGGCTATGCCCGCTTGCGCGAAGAGTTGTTAGAACTCATTGACGTGGAACGACCGAAAGTGGTGGACACCGTCCACTGGGCAGCCAGCAACGGCGATCGCTCCGAAAACGGGGACTATCTCTATGGCAAGAAGCGTTTGCGTGAAATTGACCGGCGAATTCGCTTCCTGACCAAGCGGTTGGAACTGGCGGAGGTGGTTGATTCGACCAGCCATCATGGAAGTGACCAGGTTTTCTTTGGTGCCACCGTGGTCTATGCCGATGGTTCGGAAACGCCGAAAACTGTGACCATTCTTGGCGTTGACGAAGCTGACAGCGCTCGTGGCGAAGTCAGCTGGGTGTCACCGATTGCCAGGGCGTTGCTGAAATCGCGGGCAGGAGACTCGGTCCGACTGCTTGCTCCGGCGGGCCCTCAAGAAATTGAGATTCTTGAAGTACATTACCCGGCGCCTTCGGCGAGATGAGATCAGGCAGTGGGGAGAACCCTTTCGGCTTGAATGACTGAAGGCGTCCGTTTGACGGCACGCAGTACGGCGTCGAGTTGAATGCTGTCGCGGACGGAGACCACGAAGCGAAGGTCTGTTGCGTCTTGTGCCGCCTCCTCGCCCATGTCAATGTGCGTGATGTCCGCCTCTGAAGCTGCGAGCGCCGAGGCAACGCGGGCCAGAACACCCTTTCCGTTGGAAACCGTAACCAGCAGGCCAGCCTCGAAGGTGCGCACGGGCTCGTCCGACCACTCGACACCGATGAATCGCTCCGTGTCCTTGTGTTGCAGGCGCAGTGCGATGGGGCACACGGACCTGTGGATGACCAAACCCTCGCCGCGCCCCAGATAACCGACGATGGGGTCTCCAGGAACTGGCCGGCAACATTGCGCGTATTGCACCGAGGCGTTCTCACTTCCATCGACTGTGACCGCCCCCTGGGACAGGGTTTCGTGGGCGGTGAAGCGCTCCCGTGATAACAGCAGCGCATCAGGCTTTTCGCCGTCCTCGGCCAACAGGTTGACCAACCGTTTGGCCACAATGCTCGCAACCCGTTTCCCCAGGCCGATGTCGGTCAGTAACTCGGCACGGTTCCGGCTGCCGGTGAACCGTAGCAACTTTTCCCAGAGCGGCTGATGAATGGGGTCTTCATTCGGCAGCTTTTCGACACCCTCGGCGCGCAAAGCCTGGGCCAGGAGCTTTTCTCCCAGCGCCAGCGATTCGGCTTGTGCCATGGTCTTCAGATGGTGGCGGATCTTCGAGCGGGCCCGTCCCGTCCTGACGAAGCCCAGCCAGGCTGGGTTTGGCGTGGAAACCGGTGCGGTGATGATTTCCACCACATCGCCGTTCTTCAACTCGGTTCGCAGAGGGACTTGCTGCCCGTTGATTTTCGAGGCCACCGTGTGGTCGCCCACGTTGCTGTGAATGGCGTAGGCAAAATCCACCGCTGTAGCGCCTCGGGGCAAGGCCATGATTTGGCTCTTGGGTGTGAAGACATAGACCGCGTCCGGAAAAAGGTCCACCTTCACGTGGTCCCAGAATTCGGCCGCGTCCCGGGTTTCATCCTGGATGTCCAGGAGCGATTGCAGCCACTGGGCCCCCAGCCGGCTGGCCACGACACCATTGGGTTCAGTCGCTTTGTAGAGCCAGTGCGCGGCGACGCCGGATTCCGCCACGACGTGCATGGCCTGTGTCCGCATCTGGAACTCCACATTTACGCCGGACGGCCCGACCACTGTGGTGTGCAGGGACTGATAGCCATTGAGTTTGGCGATAGCGATGTAGTCCTTGAATCTTCCGGGAACGGGTTTGTACATCTGGTGCAGGATGCCCAGTGCTGTGTAGCAGTCCGTGATCGTGGGGACGATGACGCGAAAACCGTAAATATCAGTGACCTGGGCAAAGCTCAGGTGCTTTTCGTCCATCTTCCGATAGATGGAGTAGAGGGACTTTTCACGCCCCTTGATTCGCACGCTCATGCCAATGTCGGCAAAGGCCTTTTCCACATCCACTTGGACTTTCTGGATCAGATCACGGCGGCGACTGCGAGCCCGCATGACTGCTTTTGCCAGCACGGCATAGCGCCAGGGGCGAAGATGGCGGAATGCCAGATCCTGCAATTCACGGTAGGTCTGGTTCAGGCCGAGCCGGTAGGCGATGGGGGCATAGATGTCGAGGGTTTCAGCGGAAATCCTCCCCCATTTCGAGCGGGGCATGTCGGACATCGTCCGCATGTTGTGCGTCCGGTCGGCCAGCTTGATCAGGATGACCCGCACGTCCCGCGCCATGGCCAGCAGCATTTTGCGGAACGATTCAGCCTGGTTTTCCTCGCGGGTCGTGAACTGCAGCTTGTCGAGTTTGGTGAGTCCATCCACCAGCTCGGCCACCGGCGCACCAAAGCGCTCGATCAGATCGGTTTTAGTGATCCCGCAATCCTCCATGGCATCGTGCAACAGGGCAGCCATCAAGGCCTGGGCGTCGAGTTTCCACTCGGCGCACTGGACCGCCACAGCGATGGGATGGGTGATGTAGGGTTCGCCGCTGTTGCGCAACTGACCCAGGTGAGCCTCGTCCGCGAACCGATAGGCTTGGCGCACGCGCTCGATATCGGGGTTGTCGAGGTAGTCGAGTCGTGCGGTCAGCGCGGCAAAGCTGGCCGCCGCCGCATTGGCCGCAGCTGGGCCGGACTCCCCGGAAGGGCGGCCCGGTGAAGAGGAAAATGACGGTGGGATGACCGCGCTCATGTCATAAATGTAGCGCGCACCGGTTTATTCAGGGAGACAGGCACAAAAAAGCACCGGCGTACGGTGCTCTTTTGATGCGGTGGATCGGGAAGCCTTCAGCCGGGGACCTTTTTGAGCATTTCCAGACCGACTTTCCCGTCCGCCACTTCACGCAAGGCCGTCACGCCGGGCTTGTTGCGGCTTTCAATCTTGGGGGCATGCCCTTGGCTGAGCATGCGCGCGCGGTACGTGGCTGCCAACACGAGCTGAAAGCGGTTGGGTATTTTCAGCAGGCAATCTTCAACGGTAATGCGGGCCATGGCGGTCTCCGGGGGAACTAGGGGAGGTGGAGGGCTGTAAACGTATCGGCACGGACACGCCGCTGCGCGGAATACTTGAGCCGCTGAGCATGAACGATCGCCTTCAGATCAAACAGGGCGCGCTCAAACAACTCGTTGATTATAACGAAATCGAATTCCTTGGCCTGAGCCATCTCTACCGCCGCATTGCGCAACCGCAGTTCGATGACTTCCGCCGAGTCCTCTCCGCGGCGCTCGAGCCTCGACCGCAATTCATCCCAGCTCGGTGGAAGCACGAAAATCAGCACTGCGTTGGCAAAAATTTTCTTGATCTGCAACGCGCCCTGAAAATCGATTTCGAGAATCACGTCGGCTCCCAGGGCAATGCGATCTTCGATGGCCTTTTTCGAAGTGCCATACCGTCGCTCATGCACGTGAGCCCATTCGACAAAAGCGTCGCCGAGGACCATGGCGTCGAATTCCTGGTCCGAAACGAAAAAATATTCGCGGCCGTGTTTTTCCTGTCCGCGTGGCGGACGCGTGGTGTGGGAGACCGAGGGCTGGACCCGTGAATCGAGTTCCAGTAGGGCTTTCACGAGACTCGATTTGCCAGCGCCGCTGGGGGCTGCAACCACGAAAAGATTTCCAGGATAGTCCATGAATGGTGGCGTTGTTTGCTTCAAGGAATGTAGCGCTATTCGAGGTTCTGCACCTGCTCCCTCATCTGCTCGATCAGCACCTTCATGTCCACCGAAATGCGCGTGAGTTCAAATGCGGACGATTTCGAGCCCAGGGTGTTGGCTTCCCGGTGCAATTCCTGGATCAGGAAATCCAGCCGCTTGCCGATTTCACCGCCGTGGTCGAGGAGGCGGCTGATCTCGTCGAGGTGCGACTGCAGGCGGGTCAGTTCCTCGGCCACGTCGATCCGGATGGCGAATGCCGTGGCTTCGGCCAGGGCGCGGTCGTGCGCAGCCTCGGGCAGCGTGGTGTTCTCGGTCAACGCCATGGCGTCGCGCCAGCGGTCGAGAAAACGCGCACGCTGCTGTTCCACCAGTTGCGGCACCAAGGGCGCGGCGGTCGCTGCCAACTGGCGCAACTGCGCCAGACGGTCCCGCAGCATCGTGGCGAGTCTTTCACCTTCGCGTGCCCTGGCCTGGATCAGTTCATCGACGGCCCGCGTTGCCAGCGGCAACAGCAGGGCGCCCCAGTCACGTGATGGGGCTTCTTCGCCTGCGCCCATGCGCAGCACATCGGCCACGCTGAGGGGGCGGGCCTGCGGCAGCCAGGCGCGCACGGTGTCCTGCAGGGCATTGAGTCGCTGAAGCAGACGGGGCGATGGCTCGGTCATGCTCGAAGTCGTGGGTGCCTCGATGCCGGCACGCACCTCGACCTTGCCCCTCTTGAGGCGCCGGGCCAGCAGTTCACGCAGGGCGGGTTCATGCGAACGCAATTCCTCGCCCAGGCGAAAGCTCAGATCCAGGAAACGGCTGTTGACCGAGCGGATTTCGACCCCGAGTCGATGGGCCGCCGGAGGATGGCCCTCCGTGGCCCCGGAGGGCGCGTCGGGACTGCCCTGCTGAACACTGGCGTAGCCGGTCATGCTGTAAACTGACACGAGGGTTTCCTTCGGATGAAGATGCATGCGGGTGCCGCATGGGTGGCGGCGTCTTTGTGGGGAGCCCAAGCCCGGCGCCTGTGGTCAATCCATCCCAAATTATGTCAAAGGTCAAACCTGCTCCCCTGCCACCGGACACCCTCATAGGCGGCTATCGCGTGGTGCGCAGGCTGTCGTCGGGCGGTTTCGGTGTCGTGTATCTCGCGGTGGACAGCGAAGGCCAGCAGGTTGCGATCAAGGAGTATCTGCCCTCGTCGCTGGCGACGAGGGCGCCCGGTGAGTTGCTGCCTCGGGTGGCGCCCGAGAAGTTGTCACTGTATCGGCTTGGGCTGAAGAGCTTTTTCGAGGAAGGCCGCTCTCTTGCCCAGATTTCGCACCCCTCCGTGGTGAGCGTGCTGAACTTCTTCCGCGAAAACGAAACGGTCTACATGGTGATGAACTTCCTGGAAGGCGCGACCTTGCAGGACTTCATCGTCACGGCGCGCGACCTGAAAAAGCAGAAAGTGTTCCGGGAGTCGACCATCCGGTCGCTGTTCGACGAGGTCCTTCGGGGACTGCGCATCGTGCACCAGCACAAGATGCTGCATCTGGACATCAAGCCCGCCAATGTATTCATCACTGACGACAACCGCGCCGTGATGATCGACTTCGGCGCGGCGCGGGAGGTACTGAGCAAGGAAGGCAACTTCATCCGGCCCATGTACACCCCGGGCTTTGCCGCGCCGGAAATGTATCGACGCGACTCGTCCATGGGGCCCTGGACAGATATCTATGCGATCGGCGCCTGCATTTACGCCTGCATGCAGGGCTATCCCCCCAACGACGCGCCGCAACGCTTGGAGAAGGACCGGCTCTCGCTCTCGCTCTCCCGGTTGCGAGGGGTATATTCCGACAACCTGATCGAAGTCGTTGAATGGTGCATGTCGCTGGACCCGCTGTCACGGCCCCAGTCGGTGTTCGCACTGCAGAAGGAACTCAGTCGGGAAGGCGAGCGGCGCTATACCAAGCTGAGCGTGGGCGAGAAAGTCCGCCTCCAGTTTGACACGCTGATGACCGATACCAAGAAGAAGGCGCCCTCACCCCCGGCCGCCGGGGCGAAGGCGAAATGAAGTTTTCCGTCTTTCAGGTCAGCCGCAAGGGTGGGCGGGAGAAAAACGAAGACCGCATGGGGTATTGCTACACCCGCCAGTCGGGCCTGTTCGTGCTGGCCGACGGCATGGGGGGACACCCCGATGGAGAGGTGGCCGCGCAGCTGGCGCTGCAGACCGTCTCCGCGCTGTTCCAGAAGGAAGCTCGCCCCACGCTGGCCGACACGCAGGGGTTTCTTCGCTACAGCTTGATGGCGGCGCACCACCAGATCATTCGTCACGCCGGCGACAGCGGCATGCTCGACACACCGCGCACGACACTGGTGGTGGCCGTGGTTCAGGATGGCCGCGCGTGCTGGATTCACTGTGGGGACTCGCGGCTGTACGTCGTCCGCGACGGGGCGCTGCTCACGCGCACGCGCGACCACTCCTATCACGAGCGCCAGGACGTCGGCCTGATGCTGCCGAACCACGTCAACCGCAATGTCCTGTTCACCTGTCTGGGCTCCCCGGTGCGGCCTGTGTTCGAGGTGAGTGTGCCGATGAAGCTGGAAACGGGCGACAAGATCCTTCTGTGCTCGGACGGTTTGTGGGGCACCGTGGACGACGACGAGATCGTGCGGCAACTGGCGACGCATTCTGTGGCGGACGCCGTGCCTGACCTGGTCGAGTCCGCACTCCGCAACGGCGGACCCAAGTGCGATAACGTCACCGTGCTGGCGCTGGAATGGGAAACCCCGGATGCCTTCGAATCCACGCAGGGTGTCTCGACCGACAGCATCAGCGACGACGTGTTCGCCTCGACCATCCAGTCCGGCGTGTCCGACAAACTGGTGGAGGAACTCGACGACGAGGCCATCGAGCGTTCCATTGCCGAAATCAACGAGGCCATCCGCCGATCCGCCGCCCGCAGGGCCGGCTGAGGTACCGGGCGGGTCGCCCGCGTGGTGGGCCCTTTCATCCATCCAACATCGAGAACCATGACTGAATTTCCCCGAAGCGGCGGCCGCGCCGCAGACCAGTTGCGTCCAGTGCGCATCACCCGCGGCTACACGATTCACGCCGAGGGATCGGTGCTCATCGAATTCGGCCAGACCCGCGTGCTCTGCACGGCATCGGTCGAGGACAAGGTGCCGCCGCACAAGCGCGGCAGCGGCGAAGGCTGGGTCACCGCCGAATACGGCATGCTGCCACGCGCCACGCATACCCGCGGCGATCGCGAAGCCGCCCGCGGCAAACAGAGTGGCCGCACCCAGGAAATCCAGCGGCTGATCGGTCGCTCCCTGCGTGCCGTGTTCGACCTCAAGGCCCTGGGCGAGCGGACCATCCATCTGGATTGCGACGTCATCCAGGCCGATGGCGGCACGCGCACCGCTGCCATCACCGGTGCCTTCGTGGCGGCCCGTGACGCGGTCGCCTGGCTGATGGCCGAAGGCAAGCTGGCGGCCTCGCCCATCACCGACCATGTGGCGGCGATCTCGGTGGGCATGGTCGAAGGCTGGCCCTTGCTCGACCTCGAGTACATCGAGGACGTGGCCTGCGACACCGACATGAACGTGGTCATGACGGGGGCCGGCAACTTCGTCGAAGTGCAGGGCACGGCCGAGGGCGCGGCTTTTTCCCGCAAAGAGATGGACGCCTTGCTCGCGCTGGCCGAAAAAGGGATCCGCGAGCTCGTTCGCCTGCAGGACGAATCACTGCAAAAATAATAGCAATATAAGTCTATCCGACGCTGGGAAATGGCGAAATTGTTCATGAAAATTGTGCTCGCATCCAACAACCGGGGCAAGCTCGCGGAGCTGCAGGCCATGCTGGCGCCGCTCAACGTCGAGCTGGTGCCGCAGGCGGACCTCGGCATTCCCGAGGCGGAGGAGCCATTCCGTACCTTCGTGGAAAATGCGCTGACCAAGGCACGCCACGCGTCCCGTGCCAGCGGTCTGCCCGCGCTGGCCGACGATGCCGGCCTGTGTGTGGACGCCTTTGGGGGCCTGCCGGGCGTGGACACGGCCTATTACGCCACGCAGTTCGGCTATGAGAAAGGCGACGCCAGCAACGTGCGCGCACTGCTGGAGCAGATGCGTGATGTGGCCCACCGGCGTGCGAGCATGGTCAGCACCCTGGTGGCCGTGCGCAGCGCGGACGACCCGGAGCCGTTGATCGCCGTCGGGCGGGTGACGGGCGAAATCGCCCCCGAGCCGGCCGGCGAAAACGGCTTCGGCTTCGACCCGGTGATGTTCATCCCCGAATTCGGCAAGACCTTCGCGCAGTTGCCGGTCGAGGTGAAGAACGCCCACAGCCACCGTGGCAAGGCCGCCCGTGCCATGCTGGCGCTGATGCGCGAGCGCTGGCTCACATGAAGCATCCCCGTGCCGGCTGCCGCCGTCTGCTCTCCCGCAAGGGGGCCACACCCGTGGCCCGGCCCGGCTGGCGTCACGGTGTGGCCCGGCTGAATCGGTACGCAAGTTGCACGCCTTCCGTTTTCGTGGCGCGGGGCTGACTCTCCAGATGCACGACATCCAGCATTACCTGCGTCCAGGCACGCTGCAGTTGGCGAGCCTGCCGCCGCTCTCGCTGTACGTGCATCTTCCCTGGTGCCTGCGCAAATGCCCGTACTGCGACTTCAATTCCCATGCGTCGCCGGACATGGTGCCCGAGTCGCGTTACGTCGACGCGCTCGTGGCGGACCTCGACGCCAGCCTCCCGCTGGTGTGGGGTCGCGACGTGCACAGCGTCTTCATCGGCGGCGGCACGCCGAGCCTGTTTTCACCCGAGGCCATCGATGCGCTGCTCGGGCAGCTGCGCGCCCGCCTGCGGCTGGTGCCCGGCTGCGAGATCACGCTCGAAGCCAACCCAGGCACCTTCGAGCGCGATCGCTTCCGGGCCTTTCGCGCCGCAGGCGTGACGCGCCTGTCGGTCGGCGTTCAGAGTTTCAACGACGCGCACCTGCGGACCTTGGGGCGGGTGCACGACCGCAACCAGGCGCTGGCCGCGGCGCAGGAGGCTGCGCAAGCCTTCGATACCTTCAACCTCGACCTGATGTACGCCCTGCCGGGCCAGACGCCTGCTCAGCTCGAAGAGGACGTGCGCACGGCGCTGGCCCTGGCGCCACCGCACTTGTCGGTCTACCACCTGACCATCGAACCCAACACCGTGTTCGCGAAGTTCCCGCCGGTGGTGCCCGAAGATGACGTCGCTTTCGACATGCTGGACCGCATCACCGCGCTCACGGCGGACGCGGGCCTGCGGCGCTACGAGGTGTCGGCCTACGCGAAGCCGGGCCACCCGTGCGCACACAACCTGAACTACTGGCAGTTTGGCGACTACCTGGGCCTGGGGGCGGGCGCGCACGGCAAGCTCAGCTTCGCGCACCGTGTGATCCGCCAGGTGCGTTACCGCGAGCCGGGCCTGTATATGGACCACGCCCTGGCCGGCCATGCCGTGGCGCAGGAGCACGAAGTGGGCCGCGCCGACCTGCCTTTCGAATTCATGCTCGGCGCGCTGCGCCTGAAGGAGGGCTTCGCGCTGGCGGATTTCACCGAACGCACCGGGCTGCCGACCACGGCGCTGGAAGCCAGCTTGCAAGCCGCCGAGCGCAAGGGCCTGATCGAGCGTGACCTGGCCGGGGTGCGCCCCACCGCGCGAGGCTTCGACTTCCTGAGCGACCTGCAGGCGTTGTTTCTGCCGGACTGAGCCGGTGGCCGGGCGCTCAGGACGGCGCGCGCGTGACCGACCGTCGCTCGATGGGCGTGGAAAACACGATGGACGTGCGCGTTTCCCCGAAACCATTGATTTCGCTGATGAAGGTTTCCAGGTCCTGGAGATCCGCCGCCACAACCTGGAGAATGTAGGAGTCGTTGCCGCTCACATGGTGGCATTCGAGCACGCGGGGGGCCCGTCGGACCCCGTCGAGAAAAGCCTGCTTCCCCGGCTGCGGCACGTTGATGCCGATGATCGCTCGCACGCCATAGCCCACGGCCTGCGGGTCGACATCGGCGCGGATGCCCCGCACCACCCCGGCCTCTTCCAGGCGCCGCAGCCGCTCCTGCGTCGCCGGCACCGAGAGGCCGGTCTGCTGCGCCAGCACCTTCAGCGAGGCCCGGCCGTCGTCCTGCAGGGCTCTGATCAGGCGCCAAGCCTTTTCATCGATTTCATATCCCATCGTTCAATTATGTCGATGATCAGCCTTTGATTTTCAGGGAATTCCGGAAAATTACCTGAAAAATCAGATTCATCCTGACGGCCGGTCTCGTTACGATGTCGCCATGTTGTCCTCTGACGCCACGGTGTTTTTCCAGGCCATGCTGGTGGGCCTGTCCATCGCCGCACCGGTGGGGCCCATCGGGCTGCTGACCATCCAGCGCACGCTGCAGGCCGGCATGGCCAGCGGCTTGGCCACCGGGTTGGGTGCCGCCTGCGCGGACGCGGTCTACGGCGCCATCGGCGCATTCGGCGTGAGCGGGGTTGTCACCCTGCTCACAGGCGCGAGGCTGCCGCTGGCTCTGGCGGGCGGCGCTGTGCTGCTGTGGCTGGCCTGGCAGACCTGGCGCGCCCCGGTGGCGCAGGCTGCCGCCCGGCTGGGTGGCACCGGTCTCTGGCGCCATTTCGCGGGAACATTTGCGCTGACGCTGGCCAACCCGGCCACCATCCTGTCGTTCGTCGCCGTCTTCAGCGCCCTGAGCGCATCGCTCGTGGACAGCGCACCGCCGGCTGTCATGGTGACGGGCGTCTTTCTCGGCTCGACCCTGTGGTGGGTGGCCCTGACCGCCAGCGTGGTCCGCGCGCGCCACCGTTTCAGTCCGGTCTGGCGGCGGCGGATCAACCAGATTTCGGCGCTGATTCTGGCTGCGTTTGCGCTGTGGCAATGGGGAATTTCGCTCTGGCAGATGGCGTGAAGGGGCCCGACCTGGCGGGCCGAGCGGCGGTGGACGGCGCAGCTGTCAGAAGAACCGGGCCAGAAACGCTGCGGCAGCCACCGCGAAGCAAAGCAACACCCAGATCAGGGCCTGCCGCCGGGTGCGAAACCAGATACCCAGCGGAAACAGGCCCATGGCGACCAGTGCCAACCCCATGAACAGGGCGGGTCCCCCGTCCAAAGCCACCTCCGATCCCCATCGGCTGGACCGGCCGTCGTAGTGCCCGGTCACGACCGCCATGACACCCAGACCCGTGAACACGAGCGCGATCAAGGTCGCCAGCACGCGCGCCAGCAGCCGGCCGGACGCGGGGGAGGGTTCTTCAGAAGGAATCATGGCGCGGGTGATACCAGGGGCTGAGGGTGTGATTGTCCATCCATCGCGGGTGACATGACCGGGAATGGCGGCGACTGACCTGCCACGGCCGGTAAGCGCGGCCGATCTGGCGCTCACGCGCCGCATCGACGAGCTGCACTTGGAGCACCCGTTCATGTGCGCTCGCATGTTGGGCGACCAGTTGCACCGCGAAGCCATGCAGGCCTACCTGGACTGGAAGTTTGGCCTGGTCGAGCAGCTCGCGCGCGACGGCACTCACGGGTTTCGGGTGATTTGAGCGGACCGGGAGGATGGAACATCGACCTCGACGCATGCAGCCCGGACCCCTCACCGTATCCTTCCTGGCCGCCATCGCGGTCGCCGCGGTCTTGCTGGCCATCGCCGCGTCTTTCAGTCCGGTTCGCGGCACGGTGGAATACCTGTGGGGCAGGGTGCGTGGGGCTATTCGGTGACCGAGCCGCTGGAACAGTTTGGCCTGGGGGTGGAAGACCGGCTCAAACCCGTCTTTGATGCCGCAGGCGCCAAGTACCTACCCTCCGATCTGGCGCTGGGGGCCTTCAAGGATGCCCGGATACTGGAGCTGTTCGCGCGCGAAGCCGGGCAACCCTGGCAGTTCATCAGGACC
>JAEWVY010000107.1 GCA_023396625.1 Pseudomonadota bacterium
ACTATATATACAACGCTGGAAAATCATGATTTCATTCATCAACAAAGCTCTACCCCCTCTGCTGGGCATGGCGCTCGCCGGCTGCGCGGTGACTTCACCCGAGGCGCAACGAGAGGCGCTGGGTCCACTGCTGGCGGGCCGTACCGGAAACGTTCAGATCAGCCCGGCCGATCTGGCCCCGGCCCGCACGCCGTCAACCGACATGGTGGCACGCATCGACGCCTTGCTTGCCGCGCCGCTCACCGCCGAGGCCGCCGTGCGGATGGCTGTGCTGAACAATCCTGGCCTGCAAGCGAGCCTGGCCACCTTGCAGCTCGGGGAAGCCGAACGCGCCCGAGTGGCGCAACCGCCAAACCCCGTATTGCGCTTCAGCCGGCTGGTGGAAGGGCAGGGGCTCGAGATCGATCGCGCGTTGCGTTTCGACGTGCTGGGCCTGCTGACCCTGCCGTGGCGGCTGCGCTGGCAGGAGCGGCAGCTCGCGCTGGTCCAGGTGCAGGCCGCGCAGGACGTGATTCGTCTGGCCGCCGACACCCGCAAGGCTTGGCTGCGCGCCGTGGCAGCACAACAGGTTGCCGACTACACCGACATCGCCCGCGAAGCCGCTGAAGCAGCCGCTGAACTGGCTCGGCGCAGGGTCCGCGCGGGCAATGACAGCCGGTACAGCCAGGCCCGGGAGCAAGCACAACTCGCGGACGCGGTCCTTCAGGTCACGCGGGCCAGGCAGGCTGCCCTGCGCGAACGGGAACAACTGGCGCGCCTGCTCGGCCTGCCAGACTCCCGGCGGCTGCCATTGCCTCCCCACCTGCCCGAGCTGCCCGCAACCCTGTCGCTTGATCTCACGGCAGCAGAAACCATGGCCCTGCGTGATCGCCTCGACGTGCGTGCCGCACACGATGAAGTCGACAACCTGGCCGACTCCATGGGACTGAACCGGCTCAGCGCCACGCTCGGAGAAACCAACTTCAGCGTGCAGCGCAACACCGCTTTCGCGGGCGACGGCGGACCGCGCCATACCCAGCACGGCTGGGAGCTCGAGATCCCCGTGCCGATATTCGATGCAGGTGGCGCCCGCCATGCCCGTGCGCAGGCGCAGCTACTCGGCGCCACCGCCCGCGCACGGGAGGTTGCCGTGCGCGCCCGCTCGGAGGTCCGAGAGGCCTGGCATGCCTGGCACGCCACCCACGCGGTGGCCAGACAGTATCAAGACCACATCGTGCCGCTGCACAAGTTGATCCACGAGGAAACCGTGCTGCGCTACAACGGCATGCTGCTCGGTACCCGCGACCTGTTGGCCGAGACGCGCCGACAGGCCCTGACCGTCGCCGCCGCCATCGAGGCACAACGCGATTTCTGGGTGGCCGACACCGACCTGCACGTCGCAGTGACCAGTGCCTCACCCAGCGCCTTGGCCGCCCTCGATTCGCCGACGGCCGCCTCCGCCGACACCACCGCAGGACACTGACCCATGAAAAGAAGACAACTTCTCACCAGCCTGGCACAAACCACTGGTCTTGCCGTCGCCGCCGCCTCCGTCAGTCGCGCCGCCCTGGCCGCCCTGCCGGAAGCTCCACAGCAAACCCGTGCCGACACGGCGCCGCCGCTCGTGCCGCCAAACGGCCGGCCCTACCAGCCTGTCGTCACGCTCAACGGCTGGACCTGCCCATGGCGCATGACCGCCGGTGTCAAGGAATTTCACCTGGTGGCCGAGCCCGTGGTACGCGAGATGGCGCCTGGCTTCAAAGTCAACATGTGGGGCTACAACGGCCAGTCGCCAGGACCGACCCTTGAGGTCGTCGAAGGCGACCGGGTGCGCATTTTCGTCACCAATCGACTGCCAGAACACACCACCATCCACTGGCACGGCCAACGACTGCCCAATGGCATGGACGGCGTGGGTGGCCTGACCCAGCCGCAGATCCCGGTCGGCAAGACATACGTGTACGAGTTCGTCGCGCGCCGGCCGGGTACCTTCATGTACCACCCGCACGCCGACGAGATGACACAGATGGCCATGGGACTCATGGGACTGTGGATCACCCATCCCAGGAAGCGGCACCCGCACATCGCGGACGTGCAGCGCGACTATGCCTTCCTGCTCAACGCCTTCGATGTCGAGCCTGGCAGCATGACGCCACGGGTCAACACCATGCTGGACTTCAACATCTGGAGCTGGAACAGCCGCATCTTTCCTGGCATCGACCCGCTGGTGGCCCGCCAGGGCGACCGAGTGCGCATCCGCGTGGGCAACCTGACCATGACCAATCACCCGATCCACCTGCACGGCCACGAATTCGAGGTGACCGGGACCGATGGCGGCCCCGTGCCCGCCATCGCACGCTGGCCCGAGGTCACGACCGACGTGGCCGTTGGCCAGATGCGCCAGATCGAGCTGATCGCGGACGAACCCGGCGATTGGGCCCTGCACTGCCACAAGAGCCATCACACGATGGGCCCCATGAGCCACGACACCCCGACGCAGATCGGCGTGGAGCATGCGGATCTGGTGCAGAAAATCCGCAAACTCGTTCCGGACTACATGGTCATGGGCGATCGTGGAATGGCCGACATGGGCGATATGGAAATGCCGCTGCCAGACAACACCGCGCCCATGATGACGGGCCAGGGCCCCTGGGGACCGCTGGAGATGGGCGGCATGTTCAGCACGCTCAAAGTCCGTGCCGATCAACCCCGGGACAGCTACCGGGACCCCGGCAATTATCGGCATCCCACGGGAACGCAGGCCTGGGAATGGCAAGGAGCGGACACGGGCGACGCCGGCTTGCCCCCAGCACCTCGCCCAAACAGCGCCGCCACAGATTCACAACCCATCCGCGCCAGTGCGCGCAGGCCGGCCGGCCATCGTCACTGACCACCCGCCCCAACGAAAGCATCGAACCATGAAAACCACCTGTTTTCCCCTCTCCCGCCGTCGGCTGGTCGTCGCGCTGGGTTCCCTTGGGTTGCTGGCCACACGTGCCACCGCAGCCAGCAATGCCGGGGAGTCCTCCGCCTCGCGCACGCTTGTGGAAGTCTGGAAAGACCCATCGTGCGGCTGCTGCAAGGACTGGATCGTCCACATGGAAGCCCACGGCTTCATCGTCACCGTGCACGAAACCGGCCGCAGTGCCACGCGCGCCAGACTTGGCCTGCCGGCAAATCTGGGTGCCTGCCATACCGCACTGGCCGGCGGCTACCTGATCGAGGGTCACGTGCCCGCCAGCGATGTGCGCGCCCTGCTGCGCGCCAAGCCCATCGCGCTCGGCCTGACGGTGCCCGGCATGCCTGTTGGCGCCCCCGGAATGGATGGGCCAGCCTACGGACAACGGCGCGACCCATATGATGTGTTGCTGGTCGACAAGAGCGGCCACACCACCGTCTTCCGTTCCTACCACCGCAAGGAGGCCGCATGAAACGTATTCACGTGTCCCTTGCCCTGCTGCTGGTCAGTCTGCTTGCTGCTGGCGCGGCGCCGGCCCAGGGCACCGCGCCGGAACCCGCGAGCGAACATCCTGGCCATTCCGCGCCAACCGACGCCACCCCCACGGCATGGAGCGAGGGCGAAATCGTCCGGCTTGACACCGTCACAGGACGTGTCACGTTGCGTCACGGCGAAATCGCCAACCTCGGCATGCCCTCCATGACCATGGTGTTCCGCGTCCAGGACACTGCCCTGCTGGAGCCGTTCAAGACCGGCGACAAAGTACGCTTCCAAGCCGAGAAGCGTCATGGCCTCCACATCGTCACACAGATGGAAGCCGCGCGCTGAACTCAGTGGCCCCGAATGCCCTGCCGTCAGGGCACGGTCATGTCGTGCGCACCGGGACCGACGAAAACGGATTGCATTGCGACGTCCAGCGGGGCCACCTCCTCCCCTCCTTGCACACGAACTGCTCGGCGAGGGAGAAAGGTGTTCGCGCGCCATTTTCCATGGATGGCGCATCCCGACCCTGCTTCCCGCCCGAAGCGGCGCGTCGGGCGCCACGGGCGCTGGACCACTCCCTCTCGCCATGGCCGATCCGGGACGCGACGCACCGGTACAGGCCGGCGTTGGCCCAAGATTCAAGGCATGCCCTTCCATGGCCAAGCGCCATAATCGGCGGACATGCGCAACCTCTCCGCTCCAGACGTCAATGGCGCCATCACCGACGTTGCTGGCGTCGAACTTGGCCACCACACCGACCCGCGGCGCCCGACCGGGTGTACTGTGGTGCTGGTACGCGGCGGTGCAACAGGTGGCGTGGATGTCCGCGGTGCGGCGCCGGGCACACGCGAAACCGATCTGCTCGACCCCTGCAACACTGTCGGCACAGTCCACGCGGTATTGCTCGCCGGGGGCAGCGCCTTCGGCCTGGACGCAGCAACCGGCGTGATGCGCTGGCTGGACCAGCAGGGCATCGGCCTGGACGTGGGTGTTGCGCGAGTGCCCATCGTGCCAGGCGCCGTGTTGTTCGATCTGCACGTTGGAGATCCCACCATCCGACCGGACGCCGAAGCCGGTTTCGCCGCCTGCGAGGTGGCGAGCAACCACGCCTGTGCCGAGGGCAATGTCGGTGCGGGGGCCGGAGCCACTGTCGGCAAAATGTTCGGCATGCCCTCGGCCATGAAAAGCGGTATCGGCACCGCGTCGGTCCGTTTGGGTGAGGTGACCGTCGGGGCCATCGTGGCCTGCAATGCCCTTGGCGACGTGGTCGATCCCGAGACAGGCCTGCTGCTCGCGGGCGCCCGCACCACCACGGGGGATGCCCTGCGCGATACCCGACGTGCGCTGCTGCACGGTGAAGCCCCTCTACCGATTCTCGCGGGGACCCAAACCACCATCGGCGTCATCGCCACCGATGCGGTATTGACAAAAATCCAGGCAAAGCGGCTGGCCATGATGGGCCATGATGGTCTGGCGCGCAGTGTCAACCCGGTTCATACGCTCTCCGACGGCGACACCCTGTTCGCGCTCGGCACCGGCCTGACCGGGCCCGGACCGGGCTTGCTTGTGCTGGGCGTGATGGCTGCCGAGGCCGTGGCACGTGCCACGGTGCGTGCTGTGCTGGCGGCTCGTTCCTTGACCCACGGCGACCTTGTGCTGCCTGCGGCATGCGACCTGCTCCGTCACGATCGGTCGCAGCCACCACCCGTCAGCCCTGTGGCTCTACCTCGCTGAACATGTCTCCACGCGACATCGCCCGAAGCGCTCACGACAAGTTGCTTCCCGTCCAGGCGTTCCTGCTGTCAGCGGGCCCACTGGTTCTGCTGGCCGTCAGCTTGCTGGTCACGGCCTATCTGTGGCTCGACCCCAATCCACCCCGTCGTGTGACCCTTGCCACAGGTCCGGCACAAAGCGCCTACGCTGAATTCGGCAAACGTTATGCCAGGGCACTGGCTGCCAACGGCATCGAAGTGCAACTTCTCGCCAGCGAGGGCTCCCGTGACAATTTGCGGCTGCTTCGGGAGGGGCGTGCCGACCTCGGTTTTGTGCAGGGAGGCACGGACGGCACATCCGGCATGACCCGCCCCGAAAGTGAACCGGATGCCTCGCTGGTCTCGCTGGGCAGCCTTTTCATCGAGCCGGTATGGCTGTTCTACCGGGAAGACGCGACACGACGGCATGGCGGCACAAAAGGGAAATTTACCAGCCTGACGCAGTTGCAGGGCCTGCGGCTGAACATCGGGACCCCCGGCAGCGGGGTCCCCGAGCTGATGCTGCGGCTGCTCGACGTCAACCGTCTGGATCCGGGGTCCCTTGTTCTCTCTCGCCAGGAGCAAACACCCGCCACGGTCGCTCTCCTCGCCGGGGAGATCGATGCCTTGGTCTTCGCCTCGGCGCCGGAGGCGCCGATGGTGCAGATGCTGTTGCAGACCCCCGGCATCAAACTCATGGATTTTTCTCAAAGCGAAGCCTATGCCCGCCGCCTGCCTTTCCTTGCCCCGGCGGTGCTGCCTCGCGGCGTGGTGGATCTGGCTGCCGACGTGCCATCCGACGATGTGCGGCTCGTCGCCTCCACCACGGCACTGCTCGCGCGCGAAGGCACCCACCCGGCACTGCTGCAGCTGTTTTCTCAGGCCGCCCGCCACTTGCACGGCGGCGCAGGCTGGTTCAACCGGGCCCGCGAGTTTCCCAGCCTTGCACACAGCGAACTGCCCATTGCCCGCGAGGCCGAACGCACGCTCCAAGGCGGCACCCCCTGGCTGCAACGGTATCTGCCCTTCGGCCTGGCCAATTTGGTCGAACGCATGTGGCTGGCGATGGGTCTGATCCTGGCCGTGGTGCTGCCTCTTTCCAGGGTGGTTCCACCACTCTACGACTTCCGGATTCGATCACGGGTATTCCGCTGGTACGGACAACTGCGCGACATCGAGCGCCGCATGGCCGCCTCAGGCAGCACACCTGAAGCGTGGCGCGAGGAACTCGATGCGCTGGAACGCCAAGTGGAAAAGATCACCGTCCCGCTCTCGCACACGGATGAGCTTTACGCCTTGCGGAACCATATTCGCATGGTGCGCGACAGACTGGCTACTTGACAGCGATGCTGTTTTGCAATGCCCTTTGAGCCACGGCATCCAGCGCGCCGTCGATCGGCGCCTGGCTGGCAAGCAGCCGGACCCGCCCCTCGGCGAGCAGGTGCCGCAGGGATCGACGGCTCAGGGAGTGAGCGGTCCCTCCAGAACCCACGTACATGAACAGCTTGCCCTGCGGACTGGCCCAGTTCAACTGAGCACGAACCCACTTGTCCTGAATCCAGAGCTCGATCCAGGTCCCCGGTCGCGCCATGAGGTCGAGCATGGAGGCTGTTTCCTCGGTTTCGCCAGATCCAGACATCGGTCCGGGCGACACCGCCCCCGGTTCGGACGCAGGCTGCAAGTCAAAAAATCCCGAATCCTGCACCTCGCGCTGTACCAACCAGACGTCGGCATCCTCCTCTGCTCGCGAAAAACGGGCCTCCACCTCATCGCGCAAGACTGCTGCCGCACGATCGACTGGTCCCGAAGCGGCGCCATCGGCCCGTGCCGTCACCTTCGCGCCGCTCCCTTCCAGGGGTTTGAGCGCCTGCTGATGCAACGACATCAGCACTTCGAAAAATGCCTCCTGCCGCGCTGCGGGGCACTCAATGCGACCCAGTCCCTGGCGCAGACGTTGGATCATCTCCGGCACCAGACGCAGCAGGCGGGACCGATTGCGCCTGGCCAATTCGGGGTTTGCACTCCACAGCAGGTCCGCGACCAGTTCTTCGTCAGCCCCAGGATCGCCCCCCTCCTGGCGGTTCCGGGCCATGACCTGAGCCCAGGGCCCGACCAGCATGCCGACGATAGCCGGATGCGCCAGCGCCATATCGGCCCGTGCTCGCAGGGCGCCTGAAATCTTCTCAGCCAGCATATGGCGCTGCTCGGCGCTTTCCAGCGCCTTCCTTGCCTTTTCCCGGCGTGCCTGTTCCCGACGGGCTTGCTGCCGCCACTCTTCGTGCAATGCCTGCAAGGCAAGATCGAAGGGGTCGGGACCTTCCACCACCACCGACGCCAGCGCGTTGACGGCGCTTCGCAGTGGCCCGATGAAGGCGTCAAAACCCTCTTCGGCCTCGGACCGAAACCCCAAACCTCGCCGGGTCATCTCGTCGAGCAAGCGCCTGGCCGGATGGTGCCTGTCACTGAAAAAACGGGGGTCATGCAGGACCAGGCGCAGCAGTGCCGGCTCCAGCGTCCGTACCGCTTCCCGCACCGGCGCTGGCAAACGCATATCGCCAGCCATGTTGTCGACCATCAGCGACACCACTTCCAAACCCAAGGTCTGCCCGACACCTCGGGCGCTGCGCCGCAAGGCCTCACGCACCTGCATCGCATCGCCGTGCAGTCCCTCAGCCCCGTTCGGCGTTTCATGCGTGTCGCCGCCCTCCTGAAGTCGGTCGGACATGCGACGCACGACAGCGTCCACCTGATTCATTTCCAGCAAAGCTTCGAACGCGGCCGGCACAGTGGGCGAGAACGCCGGTCCCTGTCGACCGCTGCGATCGCCCGTCTCTGCGCGTGCCTCCTCGTCGAAATCGCCGGAAAGCAGGCGGTGCAGATGATCCAACGTCAACAAACTGACTTCCGCACCGACCTGCGTCACTCTTGTGGGGTTGGCCTTCACGGCATCTTGCACGATTTGATAGGACGCTGGCTCGATCCCAGCCTCCCGCAAACTTCTGCATAGATCGTCATAGGTCTGTGCCAGTCCTTCGCCCAGCGAGTCTCCCATGCCATGAAGCCAGGCCAGACGAACTGCGCGCGTCTCCCCTGTCTCGGACAGCACGGCGCGCAAGGCACGCGCATAGGTTTCAGGACGCAACGGATTGCGGTCGACCACGACACGGCCCAACCCCTGGGCGCCGCAAATCAGGCGATTGAATTCCTCAAGATGGGACTCCGTGTGATCCACGACCCCCTGCAGCACGCGCGCAATCTCCACGCGCTCCTCAATCTGGTCGTCATCCATCAGCTCTAGCTGGTCAAAACTAATGGCTCCCGTCACAACCTGGGCGGCCGGGGCCGCCCCAAGAAGCTCCGACCGCAGGAGCTCGGGAAAACGCCGGACAAGAAAGTCCTCGTTGACGTTGAGTCGGCGCAGAATTTCCTGCTGCCTCGCCCGCTCGGCTGGATCTACGGCGGCCATCGCGCGCTGATGGAGAAGAGGTCTGGCACCCTCGATCATTCGTCGCATCAATCCCTCGCCGCGCGCCACGGCCTCGCGCATGCAAGCCTCGTAGATGGATGGCTTTGCCATCATCCCCGGCCCCCGAAAACTCGTTCCACCAGCCTAGCCCACCCTTCCCGCATCGCGAGCAACGTTCAAACTGTTGCGCAAGGCCTCCTGAGCCACGGCGTCGAGCGCTCCATCGAGCATCAGGCCATCTGAAACGATGCGGATCATGCCACCCGCCATCAGGCGGGCCATGGAGCGCCGTGACATCGAGTGCGCCCGCCCGCGGGTCGAGGTGAACATGAACAGCGTGCGGTGAGGACTGCTCCAGGTCAGTTTCAACCGAGTCCATTGGCCGTCGAGCATCAGCTCAACCCAGGCACCTTCGCAGATCGCTTCGCTGGCTGAACGGGCAGTTTCCTGGTCGGCCTCGGACACTTCGAGAGTTGAAGGGTCAAGCGGCATGACGGCATCCGCCTCGAGGTAGCCGGCCTCGGCCGTCTCCGTGGCGGCCAGCCAAGGGACTTCGACAGGCATCGGACTCACATCCACAAACTCGCCATCGGCCGCTTCACGCGCCATGCGGAACTTCTCATCCGGCCGCTCCCGCCCCCCGGACGCCCCTGCTGCGGCAATGCCATCTGATTTCTCGCGGGTGGCGCGTGCCTCCTGGAGCACGGCTTCGTGACAAGCGATCAGTTCGTCGAAAAACAGGCCAATGCGCTGCGCGGGAAAGGCGATGAGTTGCAGCCCCGAACGCACTGTCGTCAACATGCCTGGAATCATCTGCACGAGCCGCACCGGATTGCGCCGCGCCAAA
>JAEWVY010000186.1 GCA_023396625.1 Pseudomonadota bacterium
GGCGAGATAGGCGTCGAGAGGAGTGGGCTTGGTGTTCATCGTTGGGCTCCTTGGTTGATGGATGACACTGCCATTCACGCGCTAAACGATCAGGAAGCCAAGAAAAAGATCATGCACGCAGCATCGCTCACTCGTCTGAAGCCCTTCAACCTGATAAATTGCAACCTTTGCGATTCAAACCGACTTTATGCGATTCGAACCCCCGCCGCCGGAGTGCTGCGATGACTGCTGAACCTTGGGTGTCCGTGGACCAGATCGCCGAGCATCTGGGCGTCACGCGCGACTCGATCTATCGCTGGATCGAACGCAAGAACCTGCCCGCGCACCGGGTTGGGCGACTGTGGAAGTTCCAGGTGTCTGAGGTTGACAACTGGGTGCGCGCGGGTGGTGCCGATGAGCAAATGCCCCGCGATGGCGAGGAGACGTCATGAGTCTCTCCGCCCGACTGAATTGCTCAATGTACACGAGCCTGCCGCCTCTGTTGGCGCACAGGCTATAAGGAGGAATGCGTGTCTGCCATTGATACCCTGATCGCGCAAATCGGCGATCCCCGCCTGCGCGAGCGCCTGACTGCAGAGTGGGGCAACGCCAAAAAGGAAAAAAAGTTTGGCCTCGTCTTTGAAGACCACCTGCCGGAGTTGTTGCCGCTGCACGGGGCCAAACCGCGCAAGGGCGATCTGGTCTGTCGTCGGCAAGGCGCGCTCAAGGACGTCTGGCAAGTCAAGCAGGTGCGCGATGGCGTGGCCACCTGCGTCCGTCCCAGCAGCGAAACCCATCCTTCGGAACCCAACCGCGCGGCAGCCGAAGCAGTGAAGTTTTCCGTTGATGAGTTGCTGGTGGTGCGCGAATTTGGCGAGCCCATTTTTCCCGCCCTGGTGCCGGTGGATGCTGTGGCCAATGGCGCGGCCGATGCGCCCTGGCACACACTGATCGAGGCCGACAACTACCACGCGTTGCAGTTGCTGGATTACCTCTATGCCGGTCAGGTGGATTGCATTTACATCGACCCGCCGTACAACACCGGCGCGCGCGACTGGAAGTACAACAACGACTACGTGGATGGCAACGATGGCTGGCGGCACAGCAAGTGGCTGGCCTTCATCGAAAAGCGGCTGAAGCTGGCCAAGCGCCTGCTCAAGCCGGATACAGGCGTGCTGATCGTCACGATTGACGAACACGAGGTGCATCACCTCGGGATGCTGCTGGAGCGGGAGTTTCCGGAGGCCTACCGCCAACTGGTGACCATCGTCATCAACCAGAAGGGCGTGGCGCAAGGCCGCCTGTCGCGTGCAGAGGAATACGCGCTGTTTTGCTTCAACCCCGGCGTGACCTTGGCTGCGCACCACGACGATCTGCTCTCACCCGACCGTGGGGATTCCAAGCGTTTTCAAACGCCGCGATGGGAGCGGTTGTTGCGAGGCGGCACGAACTCCCGGCGGGAAGATCGCTATGGCCTGTTTTTCCCGATCACGGTTGATCCGGAGAAGCGCAAGATCATCGAGATTGGCCACCCCTTGCCCCCTGACCAGCAGCCGGACTTGAGCAACCTGTCCAATCGTCGCACCGCATGGCCGCTGCGTACCGATGGCACGCTGGGCAACTGGCGTGTCAGTCCGCCTACCTCCTGCTGAAACAGGCTCCAGCCGCAATCTCGTGGTGCTCAAGCGCCGTGACGGCACGGAGGATATCTTTGCCGAACTCGATGGCTTGATTACTTACCGGGTGAATGCCGCTCGTGCTCAGAGCCCGCTGCGTCGCTACATGGCGATTGCCCGCAGCCTGACCACGGACGAGATCGACGATGACACTTGGGATGTCGCCAAGCGCCAGATCGTCGAGTGGATGGGCCAGCGGATTGCTGCCATCAAGGATGCAGGCCAGTTCAATGCGGCTGCCAAGGCCATCACGCAGGTGGGGCTGCGCACCTTAGCCGTGCAAAACGGCACCGGTGTTTCGGAGCCCGCAGCGGATTACCACATTGACGCCTCGGATGTAGACATCGACCGCCTGTTTGAAGAAGCGGGCCGCGCTTTCAGCCACGGCCTACAGATGGACTACTGGCGTGCCCATGCCGACCGTGATGCGTTGGAGGTCAAGGTCGAGGCCATTGTGCTGGCGCGCAATGCTGCGGAAATGGCCAAGCTGGAGGCGCAAGCCGAAGCGGCTTTCGATGCCTTGTACGACCAACACAAAAAGGCGATTTTCAAGTTGAAGGAGCAGCGGCGAGCCAATTACGAAAAGCTGCGCCTGGCCACGGCCCAGCCGAATGAAGTGCCTTGGCACTTGCCGGCGGCCATCGACTTCAAGCGCCTGCCGACCGATCCGCTGTGGGAACGGCACTTGTACGTGGAAACCAATGGACAGTTCCGCGCTGAGCTTGGTACTTGGGAAGCCGCTGTATTGAAGGAGGAACTGGCCAAACCTGAGGTGGTGGGCTGGCTGCGCAACCTGGATCGCAAACCTTGGTCGCTGGAGATTCCGTATGCGTCGGGTGGCGATGGAGTACCTGCTCGCCAGCCACGCTGCACCGTTGAACCTGCCCGATGAGATCAGCGTCGAGCACATCCTGCCGCAGACGCCTTCCAAAACTGGCCAGTGGGTCAAGGACTTCACGGATGACCAGCAGGACACCTGGCTGCACCGTCTGGGCAACCTGATGCTGCTGTCGCGCCGCAAGAATACTTCGCTGGGAAACCTGGACTTCGCGGATAAGCGCGTGCGCTATTTTGAGGATCGTGTCGAGAGCCTGCCGAATTCGCAGCGCCTGCTTGCGTTAGGCACGTTCGCGCTGGCTGACCTGGAGGCACGGCACGGCGATCTGCTGGGCCGTCTAGCCGCGTCTTATAGGCACAAGTCATGACCGACGAGCGCAGCCCGGCTCCGGGCGAATTCCTGCTCTACGAAACTGAGGATGGCCGGACCCGTGTCGAGTGCCGGTTCGTCGAGGACTCGCTGTGGCTCACGCAGGCGCTGATGGCCGAGTTGTTCCAGGTCAAGGTGCCGACCATCAACGAGCACCTGAAAACCCTTTATGCCGACAGTGAAATCCAGCCCGAGGCAACTATTAGGAAATTCCTAATAGTTCGGCAGGAGGGCTCTCGTCGGGTCAGCCGGAACATCGACCACTACAACCTGGACGCCATCCTGGCCGTGGGCTACCGGGTGCGGTCCACGCGTGGTACCCAGTTCCGCCGTTGGGCTACCGAACGTCTGGCCAAGAACTATCTGCAGGAGCCGGAGATCGGCGAACTCAACCGCATCGTTACGATGTGGCTGGACTTCGCGGAAGATCAAGCACGCCGCCGCAAAGAGGTCTTCCTGAAGGACTGGGTCGAAAAGCTGGATGCCTTCCTCAAGTTCAACGAGCGCGACGTATTGGATGGCGCCGGTCGTGTCTCCAAAAAGCAAGCCGACGCTCACGCGGAAAGTCAGTATGAGCAGTTCACCGCGTCTTGCAGCCGCTGACCGATGCGGTGATCTACGACCATCTGGCCGGCGAACACACCGTCGGCGTCTATCCGCTGCTGGAAGGCGACACCTGTCATTTCCTGGCAGTCGATTTCGATGAGGCCGACTGGCGCGAGGATGCCAAGGCCTTCATCCAGTCTTGTACTGAACTGGGCGTGTCGGCGGCGCTGGAGATATCCCGCTCTGGCCAGGGAGCGCACGCCTGGGTGTTCTTCGCCAGTGCTGTATCGGCGCGCGATGCGCGTCGTCTGGGTACGGCCATCATCAGCCACGCCTGTACGCGAACCCGCCAACTTCAATTGACGTCCTACGACCGACTGTTCCCGAATCAGGACACGATGCCCAAGGGCGGTTTCGGCAATCTGATTGCCTTGCCTTTGCAGAAGAAGCCACGCGAGCGGGGGTTCAGCGTATTCGTGGATGCTGACCTGCAGCCGTATCCCGACCAGTGGGCGTTTCTCGCATCCGTTGCGCAGATGCCCGCGCACGACATCGAACCGACCATCCTGCGCGCCACGGGCGGCGCGCATCCGCTGGACGTGACCTTCATCGACGACGAGGATCTGGCCACGCCGTGGAAGCGGGAAAGCAAACCAGCCAAGCTGGCCGGTCTGATGCCCAAATCGCTGACCGTCATCCTGGCCAATCAGATCTATTTCGAGAAGGCGCAAATGCCGCAGGCGCTGGCCAATCGCCTGATCCGGCTGGCTGCCTTCCAGAATCCGGAGTTCTACCGGGCGCAGGCGATGCGGATGTCGGTGTGGGACAAGCCGCGCATCATCGGCTGCGCCGAAAATTTTCCGCAGCACATCGCGCTGCCGCGCGGGTGTTTCGACGCCGCGCGTGACCTGTTGGCGGACAACGGCATTCGCCTCGACCAGCGCGATGAGCGCCACGCCGGAACACCCATCGCCGTTGGCTTCAGCGGCACGCTGCGCCCAGACCAGGAAGCCGCCGTGGCGGCGATGCTGGGTCACGATGCTGGTGTGCTGTGCGCGCCAACGGCCTTCGGCAAAACGGTGACGGCCGCAGCGATCATCGCCCGGCGCGGCGTCAACACCTTGGTTCTGGTGCACCGCACGGAACTGCTCAAGCAGTGGCAGGTGCGCCTTGCCGCATTCCTGGATGCAGGCAAGGATGTGATCGGCGTCATCGGCGGCGGCAAGAACAGGCCCACCAGCCAGATCGACATCGCGGTGATGCAATCGCTTTCGCGTCAAGGCGAGGTCGATCCACTGGTGGAAAGCTATGGACAGGTGATCGTGGACGAATGCCACCATGTCGGCGCGGCGTCCTTCGATGCCATCCTGCGGCGTGCAGGGGCGAAACACGTGGTCGGCCTGACGGCAACGCCGATTCGCCGCGACGGGCAACAGCCCATCATCTTCATGCAATGCGGACCGATCCGGCACAAGGCGGCGCAGCCGCTTGACGCGCCGCACGATCTGGCGGTGATGCCGCAGTTCATCGAGTCGCCGATCGCTCTGCCAGCGGAGGCGAGCATCCAGGATGTGTTCCGGCATCTGGCACAAGACGCGGCCCGCACGGCAGCCATCGCCAGTGCGATCACCAACGCCTTCCGGCAAGGCCGCAAGGTGCTGGCGCTGACCGAACGCACCGAGC
>JAEWVY010000121.1 GCA_023396625.1 Pseudomonadota bacterium
GTGTTGGCAAGTCCACCATTGCCTGCAACCTGGCCGCCATCAGTGCCAGCCAAGGGCAACGCACCTTGCTGATCGATCTCGACCCCCAGGGCAATTCGAGCCGTTATCTGGCGGGTGCGCAGGGCGAACCGGCCGCGGCCGGGCCTGGCGTGGCGGGTTTTTTCGAGAACACCCTGAGCTTCAGCCTGCGCAGCGTCGCCCCGGGCGAGTTCATCGTGCCCACGCCGCATGACAGGCTGGCCTTGATGCCGTCAAACCCGGCCCTGGACGAGCTGCAGACCAAGCTCGAGTCGCGCCACAAGCTCTACAAGCTGCGGGAGGCGGTGCAAAAGCTGGGCGCCGACTACGACCGCATCTATATCGACACCCCGCCGGCGCTGAACTTCTACACGCGCTCGGCGCTGATCGCGGCACGGGCCTGCCTGATCCCTTTCGACTGCGACGACTTTTCGCGCCAGGCGCTGTACACGCTGCTCGAGAATGTCGCGGAGTTGCGTGCGGACCACCACCCCGAGCTCGCGGTGGCGGGTATCGTGGTCAACCAGTTCCAGCCCCGTGCGAAGCTGCCGCAGCGGCTGGTGGATGAATTGATCGGCGAGGGGTTGCCGGTGCTCGAACCCTATCTGCCGTCGTCCGTACGCATCCGGGAATCGCACGAGCAGTCGCTGCCGATGATCTATTTCGACCCTGGCCACAAGCTCACGCAGGCGCTGCTGGCGCTGCACGACACCCTCGAGCAGGCCCGCCCGCCCCGGAAGCGAAGCCGGGCACGGCGTTGAAATTCAAATTTCATAGCGCACTATCAAGAAATGACGCTGGGTTTTGCTGATATTTATTGAAAAATCAGCTCCAGCTGTCCATCAGGGCGCCACCTTGCTCGGTCAGGAACTCCTTGAAGGCGCGGGCGGCCGGTGAGAGCTTTCTCTGGCGCAGGTGGGTCACGTACCAATGGCCTACCAGGGGCATGCCTTCGATGTCCACCAGCGCGATGTGGCCGCTCGCCAGTTCGTGGCGCACGGTGCGCAGGGACAGGAAGCTCAGGCCCATGCCGGCCATCACCGCCTGCTTGATGGTTTCGTTGCTGGGCATTTCCATGACCACGTTCAGCGGGGTCTGGTGCTGGGCAAACAGCCGCTCCATGGCCGCGCGGGTGCCCGAACCGGGCTCGCGCACCACGAAGCGGTGGTCGCCGAGCGCCGAGAAGGCGAGGGTCCTGCGCCGCACCAGCGGATGATCCGGCGCGGCCACGATGGCCAGCGGGTTGGTGGCGAAAGCCACGGCCTCGCAGTCCAGGTCGGCGCTGGCACGGCCCATGACGACGAGATCGGCCTCGTTGCGCGCCAGCAGGCCCAGCACGTTTTCACGGTTGTCGATCTTGAGCTGCACATCGATGCCCGGAAACTGCCGCCCGAAACGCACCAGCAGCATGGGCACGAAATACTTGGCCGTGCTGACGACGGCCAGATCGATGCGGCCCTTTTTCATGCCCACATGGTCGGCCATCAGGGCTTCGAGATTCTTGAGCTGGCCGATGGCGGCGACCGCTTGCTCCAGGAAATCCTCGCCCGCCTGCGTCAGCCGGATGTTGCGACCCACCGGTTCGACCAGCGGCAGGCCAAACGCCTCTTCCAGCTGACGCAACTGCATGGACACGGCCGGCTGCGTGACGAACAGGTGCTGGGCGGCCTTGGACACGGAGCGCTGGCGTGCCACTTCGATGAAGGTCTGGATCTGCTTGAGCGTATAAGGTCGCATGGCAGCGCTGAAATTCATCAGCTATAACTGATTGAAATGTCAAAAAACGTGATTTGAGTTTATGTATCTCGAGGGTTAAAGTCAATTCAACCTGGCGGCGAAACGCGTTCTCCCGGTTAAAGTTTTCGCCCTGATTTCTGGAGAGGCCCATGTCCGCACCTGCACTTCAAGCGCTGATTTTCGACGTGGACGGCACCCTGGCCGATACCGAAAGCGCGCATCGCGCCGCCTTCAACCATGCGTTTGCCGAGCAGGGGCTGGCCTGGCATTGGGACGAGGCGCTCTATACCCGGCTGCTCGAGATTTCGGGGGGCAAGGAGCGCATCGCGCACTATTGGCGTGAGATGCGGCCGGACATCCGGCCGCTCGACGGCCAGGCGATGCGCGACACCATCGACCGCATTCACGACGTCAAGACCGCGGCCTACGAGAAGGCCGTGCAGGACGGGGCCGTGACGCTGCGCCCCGGCGTGTTGCGGCTGATCGAGTCGGCATTCGACGGCGGTCTGCGCCTGGCGATTGCCACCACCACGTCCCCGGTGAACATCGCGGCGCTGCTGCGCGGCGCGATCGGCCCCGACTGGCGCGACTACTTCGTCGTCGTGGAGGATGCGTCGACCGCGCCGCTGAAGAAGCCGAACCCGCAGGTGTACCTGCAGACGCTGGCGCGGCTGGAATTGCCGGCCCGGGCCTGTCTGGCGTTCGAGGATTCCGCCAACGGCCTGCGGGCCGCGGTGGCCGCCGGTCTCGCGACCCTGGTCACGCCCAATGGATTCACCGCGCACCATGATTTCACCGGCGCGCTGCGCGTGCTGCCCAGTCTCGACGGCGTGGGCGTGGCCCATTTACGCGCCTGGCACGCCGAGGCGAAAGATCGAGGCGTGGCCTGACATCCCGCAAGCCTTTTCACGCATCCTGCCCCAACAATTCCAGCAAGAGAACCCAGCATGTCCATGACCCGCCCGCTGCGCATCGCCCCCTCCATCCTTTCCGCCGATTTCGCCCGTCTGGGCGAGGAGGTTCGCGCCATCGAGGCCGCGGGCGCCGATCTGGTGCATTTCGACGTGATGGACAACCACTACGTGCCCAACCTGACCATCGGCCCGCTGGTGTGCGAGGCGATCCGCCCGCACGTGCGCATCCCGATCGACGTGCACCTGATGGTGGAGCCGGTGGACGCGCTCATCCCGCTGTTCGCCAAGGCCGGCGCCAACCTCGTCACCTTCCATCCCGAGGCCAGCCGCCACGTGGACCGCACGCTGCAGCTGATCCGGGACCACGGCTGCAAGGCCGGGCTGGTGCTCAACCCGGCAACACCGCTGGACTGGCTGGACCATGTGATGGACAAGCTCGACATCGTGCTGCTGATGAGCGTGAACCCCGGTTTTGGCGGTCAGAAATTCATCGAGGCGACTTTGCCCAAGCTGCGCGCGGTGCGCCAGCGCATCGACGCGCACATGGCGGCCGGTGGCCAGGCCATCTGGCTGGAAGTGGACGGCGGCGTGAAGGTGGACAACATCGCCCGCATCGTGGCCGCCGGGGCCGACACCTGTGTCGCCGGTAGCGCCGTGTTCGGCGCGCCGGATGCCGGTGGCGGCTACCACACCGTGATGAAGCAATTGCGCGACAGCGCCCAGAACGCCTGAATCTTCCGAAGGAAAGCCCCATGACCACGCGTCGCCGCTTCACCCTCACGCAGTACCTCATCGAACAGCGCCGGCGCTTTCCCCAGGCCAGCGGCGACTTCAACGCGCTGTTGCTCGACGTGGCCCTGGCCTGCAAGGCGATCGCCCGCTCGGTGGCTTTTGGCGAGCTCGGCGGCGTCCTGGGCCAACCCGCGGTGGAAGTGACCACCAGCGTCAATGTGCAGGGGGAAGTGCAGAAGCGGCTGGATGTCGTCAGCAACGAGTATTTCACCCAGATGACGGAGTGGGGCGGCCAGCTGGCGGGCATGGCTTCCGAGGAGATGGAGCTTTCTTACCAGATCCCCGAGACCCAGCAGCGCGGCAAATACCTGCTGGTGTTCGATCCGCTGGACGGTTCCAGCAACATCGACGTGAACGTGACGGTCGGCAGCATCTTCAGCATCCTGCGCGCGCCCCAGGACGTCATCGACAGCGGGCGCGACGTGGTCGAGGCCGACTTCCTGCAACCCGGCACGCAGCAATTGGCCGCCGGCTACGCGCTCTACGGCCCCACCACCATGCTGGTGCTCACCGTGGGCAACGGGGTGGCCGGCTTCACGCTGGACCCGAACCTGGGCCAGTTCATGCTCACGCACCCCCGGCTCTGCGTGCCCGAGGACACGCAGGAGTTCGCGATCAACGCGTCCAACAGCCGGTTCTGGGAGCCGCCCGTCAAGCGTTACGTGGACGAATGCCTGGCCGGCAAGACCGGCCCGCGGGGCAAGGACTTCAACATGCGCTGGATCGCCTCCATGGTGGCCGAGGCGCACCGCATCCTGATGCGCGGCGGCGTGTTCATGTACCCGCGCGACACCAAGGACCCCAGCAAGCCCGGGCGCCTTCGGCTGCTCTACGAGGCCAACCCCATCGGTCTCATCATGGAGCAGGCCGGCGGCCGTGCCTCGACCGGCAGGCAGCCGGTGCTGGAGGTGCAACCCGGCGCGCTGCACCAGCGCATCGGCCTGGTGTTCGGCTCGAAAAACGAAGTGGAGCGGATCGAGCGCTACCACGTCGAGCCGGTGCCCCGCGAAATCGGCAACCCGCTGTTCGCCGAGCGCAGCCTGTTCCGCGACTGAATGCTACTTTAGTGATAGCAACATAAGTCCATTCCACGCTGGATAAGGCCTGAATTCATTCAAAACCATCGCCCGAAGGGAATTTCCCCATGTCAGAACGCCATCCCATCATCGCCATCACCGGCTCCAGCGGCGCGGGCACGACGTCGGTGACGCGCACTTTCGAGAACATCTTTCGCCGCGAGAACGTGAAGGCCGCGATCATCGAAGGCGACAGCTTCCACCGTTACGACCGCACGTAATTGAAGCTCATGGCGGCCGAGGCCGTGGCCGCGGGGAACAAGAACTTCAGCCATTTCGGGCCGGAAAACAATCTGTTTTCCGAACTGGCCGAGCTGTTCCGGACCTATGGCCAGACCGGCACGGGCAAGCGCCGCAAGTACCTCCACGATGCCGAGGAGGCCGCGCCCTACAGGCAGGAGCCCGGCACCTTCACCCCCTGGGAAGACGTGCCTGCCGGCACCGACCTGCTGTTCTACGAAGGCCTGCACGGCGCCGTGGTCACGCCCGAGATCAACATCGCCCAGCATCCGGACCTGCTCATCGGCGTGGTGCCGGTCATCAACCTGGAGTGGATCCAGAAACTCTACCGCGACAAGAAGCAGCGCGGCTACAGCACCGAAGCGGTGACCGACACCATCCTGCGCCGCATGCCCGACTACGTGAACTACATCTGCCCGCAGTTCATGCATACCCATGTGAACTTCCAGCGCGTGCCCATGGTGGACACGAGCAACCCGTTCATCGCCCGCGAAGTGCCCACGGCCGATGAGAGCATGGTCGTGATCCGCTTCGCCAACCCCAAGGGCATTGACTTCCAGTACCTGCGCAGCATGCTGGACGACAGCTTCATGAGCCGCGCCAACACCATCGTCGTGCCGGGCGGCAAGATGGAGCTGGCCATGCAACTGATCTTCACCCCGTTTGTCTGGCGAATGATGGAGCGGCGCAAGCGCGCCCTGGCGTGATCCCCTCCGCGCCGCGTGTGGCGGCGTGTCACCTCCTCAGGAGGCGCCACTTGCGGCCCGGCAAAGCCGGTTCCGCAGTGTTCCGGACCGAGACTCTCTTCTGATCAAGGACGTTGTATGCAGAACCCTTCGTCTGAACTCGCGCGGCGCATGGCCAACGCCATTCGCATGCTGGCCGTGGACGCGGTCGAGCAGGCCAAGTCCGGCCACCCCGGTGCGCCCATGGGCATGGCCGACATTGCCGAGGTGCTGTGGAACCGGCACCTGAAGCACAACCCGGCCAACCCGCACTGGCCCGACCGCGACCGTTTCGTGCTGTCCAACGGCCACGGCTCCATGCTGATCTATGCCTTGCTGCACCTCACCGGCTATGAGCTGCCCATGGGCGAGCTGAAGAAGTTCCGCCAGTTGCACAGCAAGACCGCGGGCCACCCGGAAGTCGGCGTGACCCCCGGTGTGGAGACCACCACTGGCCCGCTGGGGCAGGGCATCGCCAACGCCGTGGGCATGGCCCTGGCCGAGAAGCTGCTGGCCGACGAGTTCAACCGCGAGGACGAGGAGGCCAGCCACCGCATCGTCGATCACCATACCTACGTGTTCCTGGGCGACGGTTGCATGATGGAAGGCATCAGCCACGAAGCCTGCTCGCTCGCGGGCACGCTGCGCCTGTCCAAGCTGATTGCCTTCTACGACGACAACGGCATCTCCATCGATGGCCATGTGGAAGGCTGGTTCACCGACGACACGCCCGGGCGCTTCGCGGCCTATGGCTGGCATGTGATCCCGAATGTGGATGGCCACGACCCGGCCGCCGTGGAGGCTGCGCTGGTGCTGGCGCGCCGCCAGTCGATGTTGCCGCACGGCAAGCCCACGCTGATCTGCTGCAAGACGGTGATCGGCCAGGGCTCGCCCAACAAGGCCGGCACCCACGACGTGCACGGCGCGGCCCTCGGGGCGGCCGAGGTCCAGGCCACGCGCGACGAGCTCGGCTGGACCGCGCCGCCGTTCGAGATTCCGGCCGACATCGCCCAGGCCTGGGACGCCCGGGAGCGGGGCGCCGCCGCGGAGCGCGACTGGCGGCAGCGTTTCGAGGCCTACCGCGCGCAGTACCCGCTGGAGGCGGCCGAGTTCGAGCGCCGCATGCGTGGCGAGCTGCCGGCCGACTACGCCCAGCGTCTGATCCCGGTGCTGCAGGCCATCGCGGACAAGCCCGAGGCCGTGGCCACGCGCAAGGCCAGCCAGAATGCGCTGGACGCGCTGGCGCCGTTGCTGCCCGAATTTTTCGGCGGCTCGGCCGACCTCACGGGTTCCAACCTCACCAACTTCAAGGGCTGCGTCAAGGCCGGCCGCGATGCCTGGGGCAACCACCTGAGCTATGGCGTGCGCGAGTTCGGCATGGCCGCCGTCATGAACGGCATCGCGCTGCACGGCGGCTACCTGCCGTATGGCGGCACCTTCCTCACCTTCAGCGACTACAGCCGCAACGCCATCCGCATGGCCGCGCTGATGAAGCAGCGCGTGATCCACGTGTTCACGCACGACAGCATCGGCCTGGGCGAGGACGGGCCCACGCACCAGTCGGTGGAGCACGTGCCCTCGCTGCGCATCATTCCGCAACTCGATGTGTGGCGCCCCGCGGATGGGCTGGAAACGGCGGTGGCCTGGGCCTGCGCCATCGAGCGGCGAGACGGCCCCAGCGCGCTGGCCCTGTCGCGCCAGAACCTGCCGCGCCTGACCGACGTGGGCATGGTCGAGCGCATCCGCCAGGGTGGCTATGTGCTGGCCGAGGGCGCCGCGCCACGGGCCGTGATCCTGGCCACCGGGTCCGAGCTGTCCCTGGCCATGGAGGCGCATGCGACGCTGGCACGCGAAGGCATCGCCACGCGCGTGGTCTCCATGCCCTGCACCAACGTGTTTGACCGGCAGACCCCGGCCTACCAGTGCAGCGTGTTGCCCGCGGAGCTGCCTGCCGTGGCGGTGGAGGCCGCGCACCCCGACTTCTGGCGCAAGTACGTGGGGCGCAGCGGCCGGGTGGTGGGCATCGCCAGCTTCGGCGAATCCGCCCCGGCCAAGGACCTGTACCCGTACTTCGGCATCACGGCCGAGGCGGTGGCCGACGCGGTTCGCGAACTGGTGCGTCGCCCGGCGTCCTCCTGTGAGGCGCCCGGGGCCATGTCGGCCGAACCGGCCACCTTGTGAATTCTGTTCCCCCTCCGCATGGCCATGAATCCCCGCTACGACCTGATTCTTTTCGACCTCGACGGCACGCTGATCGAGACGGCACCGGAGATCTGCGACGCGGTCAATGACACCTTGACGTATTTCGACCTGCCGCCTGTCTCGCAGGACCGCGTGAACGACTGGATCGGTCACGGGACGCGTGAGCTGCTGATCCAGGCGTTGGCCTTCAGTGGCCAGACGACCGCCGATACCGTGCGCCAGTCCGATGCGTTCAAGTTGACCGAGGCCGAGTTCCGCCGGCACTACCAGCGTCGCTGCGGCACGCGCAGCCACCTCTATCCCCGGGTTCGGGAGGTATTGACGCAGTTGCGCGCGCGGGGCGTCCGCCTGGTGGTGGTCACCAACAAGGAAAGTCGCTACACACAGATCGTGCTCGACGCCCACGCGCTCACGGCCCTGTTCGACCGGGTGGTCAGCGGCGATACATTGCCGGTGAAGAAACCTGACCCCGCAGGGCTGCTGAGCTGTCTGACGCAATACGGCGTGGATGCGAGCCGTGCGTTGTTCGTGGGGGACTCATCGATCGACGTGGCCACGGCGCGCAACGCGGGTGTGGCGGTCTGGGCCTTGCCGTATGGCTACAACATGGGTCAGCCGATCGAGGCTTGCGCGCCAGACCGGGTGATTCCCGATTTCTCCGCCTTGCTCGACGTGTTCGCGCAGTCCGAGGCGGTCTGATTCCCTCTTTACTTTTCAAGGACATTTCTCATGACCTTCAAACTAGGCATCAACGGATTTGGGCGCATCGGCCGCATGGTGTTCCGCGCGGCGGTGCGCAACTTTGGGGACATCGACATCGTGGGCATCAACGACCTGCTGGAGCCCGAGTACCTGGCCTACATGCTCAAGT
>JAEWVY010000124.1 GCA_023396625.1 Pseudomonadota bacterium
GTTCATCGTCTGGGCGCACCACATGTTCACCGTGGGCATCCCGCTGACCGGCGAGCTGTTCTTCATGTACGCCACCATGCTGATCGCCGTGCCCACGGCGGTGAAGATCTTCAACTGGATCGCCACCATGTGGCGCGGCTCGATGACCTTCGAGACGCCCATGCTTTTCGCCGTCGGCTTCATTTTCGTGTTCACCATCGGGGGCTTCACCGGTCTGATGCCCGCCGTCGCGCCGATTGACATCCAGCTGCAGGACACCTACTACATCGTGGCCCATTTCCACTACGTGCTGGTGGCCGGTTCGCTGTTCGCCATGTTCGCCGGCTTCTACTACTGGGCACCGAAGTGGACGGGCGTGATGATTCCCGAATCCCGCGGTAAACTGCATTTCTGGTGGTCGCTGATCTCGTTCAACATCACCTTCTTCCCGATGCACTTCCTGGGCCTGGCCGGCATGCCGCGACGCTACGCCGACTATCCCATGCAGTTCGCCGACTTCAACGCCGTGGCGTCGGTGGGAGGCTTCCTGTTCGGGTTCGCGCAGGTCTACTTCATCTTCTTCATCGTGATCCCGGCCATGCGTGGCCGTGGCGAGAAGGCTCCGCAGCGTCCGTGGGAAGGTGCCGAAGGGCTGGAATGGGAAGTGGCCTCGCCCGCGCCATTCCATACCTTTGAAAACCCGCCCAAGCTCGACGCCACCGCGACCCGAGTGATCGGCTGAGGTCTTTCATGGTCACTCCCGAGCAAAAGAAAAGCAACGCGCGGCTGGGGCTGATCCTGGGCTCGGTGGCGCTGGTGTTTTTCCTGGGCGTCATCGTCAAGATGGTTCTGCTGGCACGGTAGGGGCGCTGTCGCATGCGCGCGCAAGGGCACAACCTCAAGATGCTGGGCAAGCTGGCCGTCGTGACCGTGGGCATGTTCGCCTTCGGCTACGCGCTGATCCCGATCTACCGGCACATCTGCGAAGCCACGGGCATCAACGTCCTGTCGCTGTCCGAGCGGCTGGTGCCGGGCGCGGGCGCGGCGGGCAAGGCCGCCCGCCTGCCGGAGAACACCCAGATCGATCGCTCGCGCACCATCACCGTCGAGTTCGATGCCAACGCGCGCGGTCCCTGGGAATTCCGGCCCGCCGTGCGGTCGATGCAGGTGCACCCGGGCGAACTCGCCACGGTCATGTACGAATTCCAGAACGTGCAGAACCGGCGTATGGCGGCTCAGGCCATCCCCAGCTACGCGCCGCACCAGGCGGCGCCGCACTTCAACAAGCTCGAGTGCTTCTGCTTCACGCAGTACACCCTCGAAGCCGGTGAGAAAAAGCAGTGGCCGGTCGTCTTCTACATCGACCCCAAACTCACCCGGGACGTGCGTACCATCACGCTGTCCTACACCTTCTTCGAGGTGGGTGCAAAAACCCCGCCCGCCCCCACGTCGCCCACCGCGGCGGCCGGCCCGGCGCGGACAGGAGTGGCCTCATGAGCGAGTCCACCCGCGACCCCGTGCCGCCGAAGGCATCGCTTTGGCGCACCACCCAGGCCGTGGCCTGGTCCTTTATCGGCATTCGCAAGAAAAGTGCGTCGCAGGAAGACATGGCGCGGGTCAGTCCCTTCCACGTCATCGCGGTCGGCCTCGTGGGCGTGCTGTTGCTGGTGGTCGGACTGGTGGTGCTGGTCAATTGGGTGGTGGCGAAATAGGGGGCCCCGCGGCGGTTGGGGCACGAGATCAGTCACAGCGTATTCATGGAAAAGTCATAGAGAGAGCAGGAGAAGCAATGAGTTCAAGCACGCACGGCGGCACGCCCTACTACTACGTTCCCCAGCCTTCGCGCCACCCCGCCCTGTCGGCCTTGGGCCTGTTCTTCGTGATCCTGGGCGCCGGGCAGTGGATCAACGGCGTCGAATGGGGCAAATACGCCCTGTTCGGCGGTCTGGCCTGGTGGCTTGTCGTGCTCTACCAGTGGTTCCGTGACGCCGTTCACGAAAGCGAAGGTGGCCTGTACGGCCACAAGATCGATCTGTCCTTCCGCTGGAGCATGAGCTGGTTCATCTTCTCCGAGGTGATGTTCTTCGGCGCCTTCTTCACGGCCCTGTGGTGGACCCGCACCCACTCGGTGCCCGCGCTGGGCGGCCTGGACAACTCGCTGCTGTGGCCCGATTTCAAGGCGGCATGGCCGAGCGCGGCACCCGGCACCACGGCGTCTCCCGCCGGAATCGTCGAACCGTTCCAGACCATGGGCCCATTCTGGCTGCCCACCATCAACACCGCCCTGCTGCTGACCTCGGGCGTGACGCTGACGATCGCGCACCATGCGCTGCAACACGGCCAGCGCGCCCGCACCATCGCCTTCATGTGGATGACGGTGCTGTTGGGCCTGGTCTTCCTGTTCGTGCAGGGCTACGAATACGCGCACGCCTACGGCGAACTCAACCTCAAGCTCTCGTCCGGCGTCTACGGTTCCACCTTCTTCATGCTGACGGGCTTCCATGGCTTCCACGTGTTCGTGGGCATGTTGATGCTGCTGTTCATCACGTTGCGCCTGATGAAGGGGCATTTCACGTCCGAGCGGCACTTCGGCTTTGAAGGCGCGGCCTGGTACTGGCACTTCGTGGACGTGGTGTGGCTGGGCCTTTATATTCTGGTGTACTGGATGTGACCGGAAACATGGCATGGAAAAGGCGCCGAAAGGCGCTTTTTTCATGGCGCGCGCCAGCCGGGCGCGCTGGCCGCCATGGGCCTCAGCGACCGGGGGGAATGCCCGTGGGCTGGATGTAGCCCAGCTTCCAGGCGAGCAGAATGCAGACAAACAGCAGAATGGACAGCCCCACGCGAATGGCCAGCGCCCGCGCCATCCCGCCCGAGCGCGGCTTGCCGTCCGCGCTGCCTTTCACCATGAAATACAGAGCCGCGCCCAGGCTGCCGAGGATGGCGAGAAAAGTGATCGTCACGACAATGGTCATGGAGGAGATTATCCCGTGAACCCGCGTCGCCGCGACTGGCGCTTCTGGGTCCTGTCGCTCGCCGCCCTGGTGGGTGTCGCCGTCACCGCCGCGCTGGGGCGTTGGCAGCTTTCGCGCGCGACCGAGCGCGAGGCGCAGCAGGCGCACCTGGACGCCATGGCCCGCCTGGCGCCAGTGGACGCCAGCGCACTGGGCGCGGCGGGGACGTTGCACCGCCGCGTGGTGGTGCGCGGCACCTGGATTTCCGCGCACACGGTGTTCCTCGAAAACCGGCAGATGGGCGGTAGGCCGGGCTTCGACGTGCTGACGCCGCTGCGCCTGCAGGGCCAGCCCGGGGTGGTGCTGGTCCAGCGAGGCTGGGCGGCGCGCGATTTCACCGACCGCACGGCGCTGCCGCGGGTGCCGACGCCGGCGGGCCTCGTCACTGTCGAAGGCCGCATCAGCCCTGCGCCGGGCAAACTTTATGACTTCGCGGGCGCGTCGGCCGGCCCTATCCGGCAAAATCTCGACTTGGCACGGTTTCGTGCCGAAACGGGGCTGCCTCTGCTGGACGTCACCGTCCGGCAGACGGGGGAGACGGCCGATGGCCTGTCCCGCCGATGGCCGGCGCCCGTTTCCGGGGCCGAGCGCAACCGCGGCTACGCCTTCCAGTGGTTCGGGCTCAGCGGCCTGATTGCGATGCTTTATGTCTGGTTCCAAATTGTCCGACGCTTCCTTGCCTCCCGACGGTCCGCGTGACGAACCCTTGGGTCTGACCGTGCATTCGGTCCCGGTGCCCCGCGAGCCCGAACTGCGCGATGCCCGCCAGATCCGGCTCGGACGCCTGAAGATGATCGCCGTGCTGCTGGTCTGCGCCGCGCCGGTGGTGGCCTCGTATTTCACTTACTACGTGGTCCGCCCGCAGGGCCGCCACAGCTTCGGCGCGCTGATCGATCCCCAGCGGCCGCTGCCCGACGTGGGCGTGCGGACGCTCGACGGCGAGCCGCTCAGCCTGCGCTCGCTTAGGGGCCAGTGGCTGCTGGTCTCCGTTGGCGCAGGCGCCTGTGACAAACCCTGCGAGGACCGGCTCTATCTGCAGCGCCAGTTGCGCGAAGCGCTGGGCAAGGACAAAGAGCGGCTCGAACGCGTCTGGCTGGTGTCCGACGACGCCCCGGTCGCGCCGGCGCTGCGCGCCGCCATGGCACAGGCCACCGTGCTGCGCATGCCCCAGGCCGATCTGGCCGCCTGGCTCGCGCCCGCGCCGGGTCACGCGCTGGCCGAACACCTGTACCTCGTCGACCCGCTGGGCAACTGGATGCTGCGCTTTCCGGCCGGCCTCGAGGTGGCGGACGCCGCGAAAGCCCGGCGCGACCTGGACCGCCTGATGCGCGCGTCCGCCTCGTGGGACGAGCCCGGGCGGCCCCAGCCCACCCACTGAACGACCGACCCATGGAAGCGACTTCGCTGTACGACCTGTCGCCGCTGGCCCGCATGATGCTGGCGGGCATCGGGGTGGCGCTGCTGCCGCTGGCCTGGCTGGCCTGGCGCCAGCGCGACACCGGGCCCGCGCAGCGCCTGCGCGCGCTGACCGTGCTGACCCTGTTCCTGACCTTCGACCTGGTGCTGTTCGGCGCGTTCACCCGCCTCACCGATTCGGGCCTGGGCTGCCCCGACTGGCCCGGCTGCTATGGCCATGCCAGCCCACTGGGCGCCGACACGGCCATTGCCGCCGCGCAGCAGGCGCAGCCCACCGGCCCGGTGACCCACGGCAAGGCGTGGATCGAGATGATCCACCGCTACCTTGCCACGGGGGTGGGGGTGCTCATCGTCACGCTGGCGGTGCTGAGCTGGCGCTGGCGGCGGCGTGGCGCTGAAGCCGCCGCCGTGCCGCCCGGAGCCGGGTGGCCCGCGTTCACCCTGGCCTGGGTGCTGCTGCAGGGCGCCTTCGGCGCGCTCACCGTCACCATGAAACTGTTTCCCGCCATCGTCACGCTGCACCTGCTGGGCGGGCTGGTCCTGCTGGCCCTGCTCAGCGCACAGGCCGCACGGCACCAGCTGGCGGCGCGGGGGCAGGGCGCGCGGTGCCTGGCGCCGGGCCTGCGCGCCGGTCTGTGGGCCGTGACCGCCCTGGTGGCGGCGCAGGCCGCCCTGGGCGGGTGGGTGAGCACCAACTACGCCGTGCTGGCCTGCCAGGACTTCCCTCAGTGCCAGGCCCGCTGGTGGCCGGACATGGACTGGCACCACGGCTTCACCCTCTGGCGCCCGCTGGGCGTCGGGGCGGACGGTGCGCCGATCCCC
>JAEWVY010000127.1 GCA_023396625.1 Pseudomonadota bacterium
ACTTGAGCATGTAGGCCAGGTACTCGGGCTCCAGCAGGTCGTTGATGCCCACGATGTCGATGTCCCCAAAGTTGCGCACCGCCGCGCGGAACACCATGCGGCCGATGCGCCCAAATCCGTTGATGCCAACCTTGATTGCCATGTCAGTCTCTTTCTGCAAAAAATTGAAAATGAACCGTCATTTCCTGCCGGTCAACACGGCCTGCACCGTGTCGGCCACGTTCTCGGCGGTGAAGCCGAAGTGCTGGAACAGCACCGGTGCGGGCGCCGATTCGCCGTAGCTGTCGATGCCGACGACCGCGGCGCAGCGGTACTTCCACCAGCCGCCGGTGGCGCCCATTTCCACCGCCACGCGCGGCAGGCCACGCGGCAGCACAAGGGTCTGGTAATCGGGCGCCTGGCGGTCGAACGTGGTGGTGCTGGGCATGGAGACCACCCGAACGGCGATCTTGCGCGTGGCCAGCAAGGCCTGCGCGGCCAGCGCGAGCTGCACTTCGGAGCCGGTGGCGATGATCACCGCCTGCGCCTTTTTCTTCAGGCCCACGCGGCCCGGTTCGGCCAGGATGTAGGCGCCGCGGCTGATGTCGCCCAGGTCGCTCTTGGGCGCGTAGGGCAGGTTCTGGCGGCTCAGCAGCAGGGCGGTCGGGCGGTCGCGGTTCTCCAGCGCCACGGCCCAGGCCACGGCGGTCTCGGCGGTGTCGGCGGGGCGCCAGACGTCGAGGTTGGGGATGAGGCGCAGACTGGCCGCATGCTCGATGGACTGGTGCGTGGGCCCGTCTTCGCCCAGGCCGATGCTGTCGTGCGTGAAGACATGGATCACGCGCTGCTTCATCAGCGCCGCCATGCGCAGGGCGTTGCGCGAGTAGTCGCTGAATGTCAGGAAGGTGCCGCCGTAGGGGATGAAGCCGCCGTGCAGGGCCACGCCGTTCATGATGGCGGCCATGCCGAATTCGCGTACGCCGTAGTTGACGTGGCGGCCGATCCGACCGTCCTCGGTGCGCACCACGTCGCCGGCGAGGTCCACCCGCAGCGGCGGCGTGGCGCGGGTGTTGGTGAGGTTGGAGCCGGTCAGGTCGGCGCTACCGCCCAGCAGCTCGGGCAGGGCCGAGGTGAACGCCTCCAGCGCCAGCTGCGAGGCCTTGCGCGAGGCCACGGTCTCGGCCTTGGTGTGCGCCTCGACGATGGTGTCCACCGCCACTTGCGCGAAGCCCTTGGGCAATTCGCCCTTCATGCGGCGCGTGAACTCCTTCGCCAGCGCGGGGAAGGCCTGTCTGTAGGCGGCGAATGCCGCGTTCCATTCGGCTTCGGCCGCCTGGCCGCGGGCCCGGGCGTCCCAGTCGGCGGACACCGCCTTGGGGATCGTGAAGGGCGTGTGCGGCCAGCCGAGGGCTTCGCGCGTGAGGGCGATCTCCGCCGCGCCCAGCGGCTCGCCGTGGGCCTTGGCGGTGTTGGCACGGTTGGGGCTGCCTTTGCCGATGCTGGTCTTGCAGACGATGAGCGAGGGCTTGTCGGCGCAGTTCTTGGCGTCGGCGATCGCGCGGGACACGGCGGCCACGTCGTGCCCGTCGATCGGGCCGATCACGTTCCAGCCATACGCGGCGAAGCGCAGCGGCGTGTTGTCGATGAACCAGGGCGTCACCTGGCCGTCGATGGAAATGCCGTTGTCGTCGTACAGCGCGATGAGCTTGTGGAGCTTCCACGCACCGGCCAGCGCGCAGGCCTCGTGGCTGATGCCTTCCATCAGGCAGCCGTCGCCGAGGAAGGCGTAGGTGAAGTGGTCCACGATGGCGTGGCCCGGGCGGTTGAACTCCGCCGCCAGCAGCTTCTCGGCCAGGGCCATGCCCACCGCGTTGCTGATGCCCTGGCCCAGCGGGCCGGTGGTGGTTTCCACGCCCGGTGTCAGGCCCACCTCCGGGTGGCCCGGCGTCAGGCTGTGCATCTGGCGGAAGGCCTTGAGCTCGTCGATCGACAGCTTGTAGCCCGTCAGATGCAGCAGCGCGTACAGCAGCATCGAGGCGTGCCCGTTGGAGAGCACGAAACGGTCCCGGTTCACCCACCGCGGGTTGCGCGGGTTGTGCCGCAGGTGTTCGCCCCACAACGCCGTGGCCATGTCGGCCATGCCCATAGGTGCGCCGGGGTGGCCGGAGTTGGCTTGTTGGACGGCGTCCATCGCCAGTGCGCGGATGGCGTTGGCCATCTGGGGGGTGTTTGCCATGTCGGCGACTCCGGGGAAGGTCAGGGAAGAGGGCGATTTTACCGGCCCCTCCCGGTCATGGCCCGGCCGCACGGGCCCGCTGTGGCGCGGCCCGGCCCGAAACTGCCGTAAAGTTCGGCCCATGCAAGGCCTGCATCTCACCGCCGACTGCCACGATTGCCGCTGCGAGGCGCACTGGCTGCTCGACGCCGCGGCGCTCGGCGCGGCCTGCGCGCGCGCGGTGGAGGCGGCGGGCCTGCACGCGGTCGGCCAGCTCTTTCACACCTTTCCCGCCACGGCGTGGGGCGCCGGCGGCGTCACCGCCACGGTGCTGCTGGCCGAAAGCCATCTGTGCGTGCACACCTGGCCCGAGCTGCGGGCCGTGACGCTGGACGTCTATGTCTGCAACTTCGGCGGCGACCAGTCGGCCCGCGCGCAGGCCCTGTTCGACGCGCTGCTGGCCTTGTTCGATCCGATCCGCGTGGACCGGCATGCGCTGCGGCGGGGGGACCCGGGCGTCGTCGGGCAAGCCGCCGCGGTGTCGGCGCCAGCCTGAGCTGCCCGGATGACACGGCCTGCCACGCCCCCTGCCGCACGCGCCGAAGCTATGGTCTTGGCGGCGGGCCGGGGCGAGCGCATGCGCCCGCTCACCGACCATTGCCCCAAGCCCCTGTTGCCCGTGCGTGGCAAGCCGCTGATGCTGTGGACGCTCGAGGCCCTGGCGCGTGGTGGCGCGCGGCGCCTGCTGATCAACACCGGCTGGCTTGGCGAACAGATTCCGGCTTATTTTGGCCAGAATCCAGCGTCAAATGGCGCAAGTGTGCTATTGAATTCGGAGCATATGGCGCTGGACTTCTCGCACGAGGCGCGGGACTTCGGTCACGCGCTCGAAACCGCCGGCGGCATCGCGCGGGCGCTGCCGCGGTTGGCGGACGTGTTCTGGGTGGCGGCCGGCGACGTGTACGCGCCGCAGTTCAGTTTCGGCCACGACGCCGCGGCGCGCTTTGCGGCCAGCGGCCGCCTGGCTCATTTGTGGCTCGTGCCCAACCCACCGCACCACCCGCGTGGCGATTTCGGGTTGGCGCCGGACGGCCGGGCGCTCAACGAGGCCGGCCCGGACGGCCGGACCTATACCTTCAGCACCCTGGCGCTGTATCGCCGCGCCCTGTTCGAGCCGCCCTGGTGCCCCATCGTGCCGGGCAATCCGCAGGGCACGGTGGCGCCCATGGCGCCGCTGCTGCGCCGCGCAATCGCCGCGGGCGAAGTCAGCGCCGAACTCTTTCATGGCGCCTGGACGGATGTGGGCACGCCCGAGCGGCTGGCCCGGCTCGAAGGCCCTTGAAGCCGCGCCCGCCCCATGCCATCGACCCCTGTTCCCTTCCCGCCTTTTCATCGCACAGAAACGCAGAGCCCATGACCCAGACTCCCCAGGCCCTCTATGCCCAGCGCCGCGCGCGCGTCGCCGCCCAGCTGGGCCCCGACGGCATTGCCCTCATTCCCACCGCGCCCGAGCGCCAGCGCAATCGGGACAGTGAATTCCTGTTCCGTTTCGACAGCTATTTCCACTATCTCAGCGGTTTCGGCGAACCCAACGCCTGGCTGGTGATCGCCGCCGACGGCCACACCACGCTGTTCTGCCAGCCCAAGGACCTGGAGCGCGAGATCTGGGACGGCATCCGCCTGGGCCCGGACGCCGCCCCGGCGCACTTGGGCGTGGATGCCGCGTATTCCGTGGCCGAGCTTGACCAGCGCCTGCCCCGGCTGCTCGAGAACAAGGACGCTGTCTGGTATCCGTTCGCCACGCACAAGGGGCTGGAAAGTCGCGTCGACGGCTGGCTGCAGGCCGTGCGCGCCCGCGCGCGCCATGGCGCGCTGTGCCCGCGGTCGCAGCACGACCTGTGCGGCATCCTGGATGAGATGCGGCTGTTCAAAGACGCGTTCGAGCAGGACGTGATGCGCCGCGCCGCGCGGATCAGCGCCCGCGCCCACATCCGCGCCATGCAGCGCAGCGCCGCCATGCTGCGCGCCGGCCAGGACGTGCGCGAATACCACCTCGATGCCGAGCTGCTGCACGAATTCCGCCAGCACGGTTCGCAGTACCCGGCCTACGGGAGCATCGTCGCCGCCGGGGCCAACGCCTGCGTGCTGCACTATCGCGCCGACAACGCGCCCATCCGCGACGGCGAGCTGGTGCTGATCGACGCCGGCTGCGAGCTCGACGGGTACGCGTCGGACATCACGCGCACCTTTCCCGCCAACGGCCGGTTCACCGGCCCGCAGCGCGCGCTCTACGACCTGGTGCGGGCCTCGCAGGAGGCGGCCATCGCCGCCACGAAGCCCGGCGCGCGCTTCACCGACCCCCACGAAGCCACCGTCAAGGTGCTCACGCAGGGCATGCTGGATCTGGGGCTGCTGGACAAGAACCAGCACGGCACGCTGGACGACGCCATCCACCACCGCCACTACTTCGCCCACTACATGCACCGCACCAGCCACTGGCTGGGCATGGACGTGCACGACTGTGGCAGCTATGTGGAACCCGGCGAGGTGGGACAAGGGGGGGAGCGCCGCGACCCGCTGAGCGGCGAGACCGTGACGGACCGTCCCAGCCGCATCCTGCGGCCCGGCATGGCGTTGACCCTTGAGCCCGGCCTCTACGTGCGTCCCAGCGACCAGGTGCCCAAGGCGTTCTGGAACATCGGCATCCGCGTCGAGGACGATGCCTTCGTCACCGACAGCGGCTGCGAGCTGATCACCCGCGACGTGCCGGTGGACGCGGACGACATCGAGGCGCTGATGCGGGGCTGAGGGCCGGGGCCGGCCACCGGCTGCGGCTCATTCGTGGGGGACGAGGGCCAGCGGAATCATCAGCTCGTCGTCGAGCCGCGCGGCGATGTCGTCGGCCGTGGGCAGCGGGGGGACGTGCCGGGGCCCCTTCCGGGCGACATAGTCCGCCCAACCCGCCAGAGGCACTTCCGTGACCTGGGGGGTGTCGTCGAGCGGCAGGTAGCCCCCGCGGACGAGATCCTGGCGGACCCGTTCGATGGCCTCGGTCTCGGACGGCGCGGCCACCAGCGTGAAGACCGCCACCTGCGCATAGAAGAGCGGCGTGGACGCGGTGCGTTCGACTTCGGTGACCACTTCGAACAGCCGGTTCATGGTTTCGCTCCGCGTGTATCCATCACCGGCCGGCATGGGACCCGGGGCGGTGGCAGGGGCCGGTGGCTCGCGCCGAAGGCGCCGCGCGCCGCGAGGACCACGCCCTGCCCAGGGCGAACAGCACGGGAATCGCGGCGAGCAAGCCGAGAACGGTCAGGGGGCCGGAGACGGCGAACACGGCGGGCGCGACCTGGCCCTCGGCGAGCGCCCGGTAGACCAGGGTGCCGCCCAGGGGCAGATTGAACAGGACGCCCGTCGCCGTGCCTGGCGCGTAACGGCGCAGCACGGCGCAGGCGGCCAGGTGGGGAAAGGCGGCATTCAGCGCCATGGCCAGCGCATAGCCGGTGATGGCGTACGCGCCGACGCTGCCCGCCCCGCCGGCGCTCGCCAGGCCAGCGGCGGCGAAGACCAGTGCCGTCAGGACCGTCACGGCAAAGCGGAATTCGGCGGCCTGCACGGGCACATGCCAGCGGCCGGCACGGGTCGACCAGGCGGGAAGCAGCCAGGCTTCCTCGGCGTTGTGCGCCAGCACGCCGAGCGCGAACAGCCAACCGAGCAGGGAGAGACTCATTTCACGGTGGATTGTCAGCCAGGGGGAGATCTCCCCGCAAGGGCTCTCGCAGGGCCCGCGGCGCGGGGGTGTTTCCATTCCGGCAGGGTCCCTGCCTCTGGCGGGGTGCGGCCCGTTTCTGTGATCCGGGGAGGGGGAAGCAAAAAACATAGCACACTATGACCATCCCATGCTGGGGAATGGCAGTTTTAGTGGAAAATGCACGGCTTTCGCGAGGTGTTCAGGAAATTCGCATGGCCGAGGTCGTCTCCGCGTCGCGCACCATCGAAAGTGCGCAAGTGCTTCACGTCAATGTCGGTCTGGCGCGACCGCTGCGGTCCGGCGGGCGGACGGTGCTGTCCGCCATCGGCAAGCGGGCGGTGTGCGGACCGGTGGCCGTGGGCCGGCTGGGGCTCGCGGGGGACGAGCAGGTGGACCTGAGCGTGCATGGCGGGTTGGACAAGGCGGTGTATGCCTATCCGGTGGCGCACTACGGGTTCTGGCAGGCGCAGCGTCGCGCGCACGGCGTGGGCGGGGACGACGAGGGACTGGCGCCGGGTTTTCTGGGCGAGAACCTGACGATCGCGGGACTGGACGAACACCAGGTCTGGATTGGCGACGAATGGCATTTCCCCGATCTGGTGCTGCGTGTGACCGCCCCGCGCGAGCCCTGCCACAAGTTCAATGCGGTCATGGGGTACGCGCAGGCGGCCCGTGACATGGTGCAGCGTGCGGCTTGTGGCTTCTACCTCGCGGTCGAGCAGCCCGGGTCCGTGGAAGCGGGGCAGTGCCTGCGCCTTGTGCCAGGC
>JAEWVY010000142.1 GCA_023396625.1 Pseudomonadota bacterium
CGCAGCAGCAGCACCTCCAGCGCCGGGGTGTAAATCACCACGAGCACCGACTGCGGCAGCTTGGGGCCCCGCGCCTGGCCGTCCATGCATCCCCCAGGAGCCTGCGCGGGGCTGGCGGCGCGGTTACTCGCCCAGGTACGCCGCGCGCACCTTCGGATCGTCCAGCATCTCCCGGGCCGGGCCGGACATGGTGATGAGGCCGGTATCCATCACGTAGCCGCGGTTGGCGATGGCCAGCGCGCGGCTGGCGTTCTGTTCCACCAGCAGGATGGTCACGCCCTGGGCGTACACGTCCTTCACCACCTCGAAGATCTTGTCCACCATGATCGGCGACAGGCCCATGGAGGGCTCGTCCAGCAGCAGCACCTTGGGACGGCTCATCAGCGCGCGCCCCATGGCGAGCATCTGCTGTTCCCCTCCCGACATGGTGCCGGCGAGCTGGTCCCTGCGCTCCTTCAGGCGCGGGAAGATGGTGAACACCCTGTCGATGTCGGCGGCAATGCCCGCCTTGTCCCGGCGGATGTAGGCGCCCATCTGCAGGTTTTCGGTGATGGTCATGCGCGTGAACACGCCCCGCCCTTCGGGCACCATGGCCAGGCCCTGCCTGACCAGATCCCAAGGGCCTTGGCCGCGAATGCTCTTGCCCAGGTATTCGATGTCGCCATCGCTGATCGGCAGGGTGCCGGTGATGGCTTTCATGGTGGTGGTCTTGCCCGCGCCGTTGGAGCCGATCAGCGACACCAGCTCGCCCTCGCGGACCTCGAAATCCACGCCTTTGACGGCCTGGATGCCGCCATAGGCCACCTTCAGGCCCTTGACCTTGAGCAGTGGGGTTGTCATGTCAGTGTCCTCCGGTGCCGAGGTACGCCTCGATCACCTTCTCGTTCTTCTGTACCTCGGCGGGCGAGCCCTCGGCAATCTGCTTGCCGTAGTCGAGCACGGTCACCCGGTCGCACAGGCCCATCACGAGCTTGACGTCGTGTTCGATCAGCAAAATGGTGCGGTTGTCCTTGCGGATGCGGTCGATCAGCTCGCGCAACATCACTTTTTCCGTCGCGTTCATGCCCGCGGCCGGTTCGTCCAGCGCAATCAGCTGAGGATCGGTCGCCAGCGCCCGGGCGATCTCCAGGCGGCGCTGGTCACCGTAGGACAGCGTGCGCGCCTTGAAATCCGCGTACTTGCCGATGCCCACGTACTCCAGCAGTTCCTGGGCACGCCGGGCGATGGCGGCTTCCTCGGCCTTGAAGCCGGGCGTGTGGAAAATGGCGCCGATCAGGCCCGACCCCGTGCGGATGTGGCGGCCCACCATCACGTTTTCCAACGCCGTCATGTCGGCGAACAGCCGGATATTCTGAAACGTGCGCGCGATGCCCGCCTTGGCCACCTCGTGCACCGCCGAAGGCTTGTACGGCTTGCCCGCCAGCTCGAAGGTGCCGCTGTCGGGGGTGTACAGCCCGGTGATCACGTTGAAAAATGTGGTCTTGCCCGCGCCGTTGGGCCCGATCAGGCCATAGACCTGGCCGCGCTCGATGGTGATGCCCACGTCGGAGAGGGCCTGCAGGCCGCCGAAACGCTTGGAGACGCCGGCGACTTTCAATACGGTTTCCGTCATGTCGCGCCCCTCATTTGCCTAGCAAGGACTTGCCGTGCTCCGGCGCCGGCCACAGACCGCGCGGCCGCATGAGCATGACGATGATCATGGCCAGCGCAATCAGCAGCTGCCGCAGGATGGCCGAGTCCAGCCGGCCATCGGTCATGGCCTGCAACGGGCCCGCCACGTAGCGCAGCACCTCGGGCAGCGCCGACAGCAGCACGGCCCCCAGAATCACACCGGGCAGGTGGCCGATGCCGCCCAGCACCACCATGGCCACGATCATCACCGATTCCATCAGGCTGAAGGACTCGGGAGAAATGAAGCCCTGGAAGGCGCCGAACATCACACCCGACACGCCGCCGAAGGTGGCGCCCATGCCGAAGGCCAGCAGCTTCATGTTGCGGGTGTTGATGCCCATGGCCTTGGCGGCGATCTCGTCCTCGCGAATGGCCATCCAGGCGCGTCCGACGCGCGAGAGTTCGATGCGGTGACTGATCAGCACGCTGAACAGCACCAGCACCAGGAACAGGTAGTAGTACATGGAGACCGAGGCCAGCTCGAAACCGCCCAGGTGCAGGGGTCGCCCCAGGTCGAGGCCGAAGAACTTGATCGAATCGATCTGGCCCAGGCCCTTGGGCCCGTTCGTGATGTTGACCGGCGCGTCCAGGTTGTTCATGAACACGCGGATGATCTCGCCAAACCCCAGGGTCACGATGGCCAGGTAGTCGCCGCGCAGCTTCAGCGTCGGCGCGCCCAGCAAAATGCCGAACAGACCCGCGAGCCCGGCGCCCAGCGGGATGATCACCCACAGCGGCATGTGCAGGCCGTTGGGGAACATCGCCGCGATGGCCGGGAAATTGTCGGTGAGCTGGGGCGAGGCCAGCAGGCCGTACATGTAGGCACCCACCGCGAAGAAGGCCACGTAGCCGAGGTCCAGCAGACCCGCGTAGCCGACCACGATGTTCAGGCCCAGTGCCAGCAGCACGAACAGCAGCGCCATGTCGGCGATCCGCACCCACGCGTTGCCGAAGCTCTGCAGCACGACGGGCAACGCCAGCAGCACCACGGCAGTCACCAGGTAAGTCAAGAGCTTGTTCTGTTTCATCTCTAGGCTCCCTCGGATCAGGCGCGGTCGGCCACGCGTTCACCCAGCAGGCCGGATGGCCGCAGCGTGAGGACGACGATCAGGACGATGAACGCGAAGATGTCGGAATAGTGGCTGCCCAGCACCCCGCCGGTGAGCACGCCGATGTAGCCCGCGCCGATCGATTCGATCAGGCCCAGCAGGACACCCCCGACCACGGCCCCGGCCAAGTTGCCGATGCCGCCAAACACCGCGGCGGTGAACGCCTTGAGCCCTGGCAGAAAGCCCATGGTGTGCTGGACGGTGCCGTAGTTCGAGGCGTACATCACGCCGGCGATCGTCGCCAGAATGGCCCCGATGATGAACGTGGCGGAAATCACCATGTCCGGCTTGACGCCCATGAGGCCCGCCACGCGCGGGTTTTCGGCCGTCGCCCGCATGGCCCGGCCGATGCGTGTGTAGTTCACCACGTACATCAGCACCGCCAGCGACACGGCTGTCAGCCCCAGAATCATGATCTGCGTGGGCGTGATCACCGCGCCGCCGACCTCGAACGGCGTGCTCGGCAGCAGCGTCGGATAGGGCTTGTAGTTGGGCTTCCAGATGATCATGGCCAGCGTCTGCAGCAGGATCGACATGCCGATGGCGGTGATCAGCGGCGCGAGCTTGGGGCTGTTGCGCAGCGGCCGGTAGGCCACCTTCTCGATCACGAAATTGAGCGCCGCGGCCACCACGCAGGCAATGACCATGGCGATCAGCAGGATGAGCCAGCCCGGGGCGCCCGGCATGCCCCCCTGCATGAGCCCGATCAGGGACCAGCTGGTGATCGCCCCGACCATCAGGACTTCGCCGTGAGCAAAATTGATGAGGTTGATGATGCCGTACACCATGGTGTAACCCAGGGCCACCAGGGCGTACATGCTGCCGAGGACCAGACCGTTGATGATCTGTTGCAGCAGGATTTCCATAAAAAGTTCTCCGTTTTTGTAACCGGCTCGGGACGGCCCACGTGTCTGTGACGCCAGCCATTCCTGGCCCGTCCAGCCTCGTGAGCCGGACCAGCCACCTAGCAAAAAGCCCGCCAGGTTGCAGCCGGTGGCGGGCAGGTGGCGCAGATTGTAGCGAAGCGTCACCAGCCTGAAACAGACCCGGCGCCGGGGTTTACCCTGAAGGTTCCCTCCATGCGCGCGAATGGCCGCTCATTCGCCTGGCTGATGGTTCAGGCGCCGCAGTTCCCGGAGTTTGTCCGCAATGCGGATTTCCAGCCCCCGCTCAACGGGCCGGTAGAAGCCCGGTTCGGCCATGCCGTCCGGCAGGTAGCGCTCCCCCGCGGCGAAGCCCCCTGCCTCGTCGTGGGCGTAGCGGTAGCCCTTGCCGTAATCCAGATGCTTCATGAGCGCCGTCGGCGCGTTGCGCAGATGCAGCGGCACCGGGCGCGTGCCGTCCTTCTTGACGAACGCCCTGGCTTCGTTGAAAGCCTTGTAGACAGCGTTCGATTTGGGAGCGACCGCGAGATACACCACGCACTCGGCCAACGCCAATTCGCCCTCGGGGCTGCCCAGCCGCTCGTAGACTTCGGCGGCGTCCAGCGCCAACCGCAGCGCGCGCGGATCGGCCAGGCCGATGTCCTCGCTGGCCATGCGGATCAACCGGCGCGCCAGATAGCGGGGATCGGCCCCGCCATCGAGCATGCGTGCGAACCAGTACAGCGAGGCGTCGGGGTCCGACCCGCGCACACTCTTGTGCAGGGCGCTGATGGTGTCGTAGAACTGCTCACCGCCCTTGTCGTAGCGGCGCAGGCGCTCGCCCAGCACCTGCAGCAGCCAGGCATCGGTGATCTCGGCGCGTTTTTCCCGCGCCGCCGCCACGGCCAGCGTCTCCAGGGTGTTCAGCAGGCGCCGGGCATCGCCGTCCGCATAGGCCACCAGGCGCTCCACCGCCTGGTCCTCGATCCCCCCCAGGGCCCCAACGGCCATGGCCTTGGCGACAATGTCCTTCAAATCCTGCGTGGACAGGGGCTGCAGCA
>JAEWVY010000208.1 GCA_023396625.1 Pseudomonadota bacterium
GAGTACACCCAGGTCATCATCCACGAGGCCGATCGCCTGCAGACGCTGGTGGACCGGTTGCTCGCGCCGCACCGCAAGCCCCATGTGGTGAGCGACGTGAATATCCACGAGGTCTGCGAGCGCGTGCGCTCGTTGATCCTGGCGGAGTTTCCGCGGGGCCTCCAGGTCGTGCGGGACTACGACATTTCGATCCCCGAGTTTCGTGGCGACCGCGAGCAACTGATTCAGGCGCTGCTCAACATCGTCCACAACGCGGCGCAGGCGCTTGGCGAACGGATCGCGACGGGGGATGCGCAGATCGTCCTGCGCACGCGCACCGCGCGGCAGGTGACGTTCGGGAAGCAGCGCTACCGGTTGGCACTGGAATTGCATGTCATCGACAACGGGCCCGGCGTGCCGGACTCGATCAAGGACCGCATTTTTTTCCCGCTGATTTCCGGGCGGGAGGGTGGCTCCGGCCTGGGGCTGACGCTGGCGCAGACGTTTGTCCAGCAGCACCATGGCCTGATCGAGTGCGACAGCGTGCCGGGCCGTACGGATTTCAAGATCCTGATCCCGTTGCCTTGACGCTGCCCGAGCGGGCGTCTGAACCGAAGCCTGATTTGAGGAAGTGAACCGATGAAGCCGATCTGGATAGTGGATGACGACCAGTCGATTCGCTTCGTGCTTGAAAAGGCCCTGTTGCGGGAAAACCTGGCCACGCGCAGCTTTACCCATCCCCGCGAAGTGCTGCAGGCGCTCGATGACTGCGGTGACGAAGGCCCGCCCCAGGTGCTGGTGAGCGACATCCGCATGCCCGGCGGCTCCGGGCTCGAACTGCTGGCCCAGGTCAAGGAAAGGCGGCCCGGCCTCCCGGTGATCATCATGACGGCCTATTCCGACCTGGACAGCGCCGTTTCCGCCTTTCAGGGCGGCGCCTTCGAATACCTGCCCAAACCATTCGATCTGCCCAAGGCCGTCGAACTGATCCGCCGCGCCGTGGACGAGAGCCTTCGCGAGGAAGTGGCCGAGGAGCGCCTGACGGAGACGCCCGAGATGCTGGGCCAGGCGCCTGCCATGCAGGACGTGTTTCGCGCCATCGGCCGGCTGTCGCAAAGCAATGTGACCGTGTTGATCACGGGCGAATCGGGTTCCGGCAAGGAACTCGTGGCGCGGGCCCTGCACAAGCATTCGCCGCGCGCCGGCGGCCCGTTCGTGGCGATCAACACCGCCGCGATTCCGAAGGACCTGCTGGAGTCCGAATTGTTCGGTCACGAACGCGGCGCGTTCACGGGCGCGCAGACCCTGCGGCGCGGGCGCTTCGAGCAGGCCGAGGGCGGCACGCTGTTTCTCGACGAAATCGGCGACATGCCTTTCGATCTCCAGACGCGCCTGCTGCGGGTGCTCTCCGACGGGCACTTCTACCGCGTGGGCGGCCACAGCGCGGTCAAGGCCAATGTGCGCGTGATCGCGGCGACCCATCAGAACCTGGAGCAACGGGTCAAGGACGGGGGGTTCCGGGAAGATCTGTTCCACCGCCTGAACGTGATCCGTCTGCGCCTGCCGCGCCTGACGGACCGGCGCGAGGACGTCCCGATGCTCACCCGCCACTTCCTGCAGCAAAGCGCCCGGCAGCTGGGTGTCGAGCCCAAACGCATCTCGGACGCGGCGCTGGCCCGGCTCGGTGCGTTTGGCTTTCCGGGCAATGTGCGGCAACTCGAAAACATCTGCCACTGGCTGACCGTGATGGCACCCGCGCAGGTCATCGAAATCAAGGACCTGCCGCCCGAAGTCCTGCATGCCGCGGTGAGCGTTCCGGTGGTGGACTCCCTGGCGGAACCCGCCATGGGGACGGGCCAGGAAGTGGCGGGTGACGCCGCGGCGCTCGGGAAGCCGCCTGGGGCCGGGGCCGACCCGCTGGCGGGGACACGGCCCGCCATGCTGTCAGGGCCGGCCGTCACATCGGCGGGTTGGGAGCAGGGGCTGGAGAGCGAAGCCCAGGCGCTGCTGGCCTCGGGCAATCACGATGTCTGGGATGCCCTGATGCGGCGGGTGGAAACGAAGCTGATTCTCGCGGCGCTTGCGAACACGCGGGGACGACGCATTGAGGCCGCTCAGAAGCTGGGCATCGGGCGCAACACGATCACGCGCAAGATCCAGGAGCTTGGCCTGGAGTGATGTATGGAAATTTGGCGCTTTCCCAGCGTAAAATGGACATATGATGCTATCAATTTATGACTATTCGTCGGTCAGCGTCAGCCGCACCGGCGCATGGTCGCTGGGGCGTTCGTTCTTGCGCGGCGCCCGGTCGATGACGCAGGCCGACACCTGGCCGCGCAGGGCATCGCTGACCAGGATGTGGTCGATGCGCAGGCCTCGATTGCGACGAAAGGCCATATCCCGGTAGTCCCACCAGCTGTAGCTCTTGGGGGGCTGCTCGAACAAGCGGAAGCTGTCGCGCAGGCCGAGCCCCACCAGTTCCGCGAGCTTGCCGCGTTCCTCGTCCGTGCAGTGGATCGTGCCCGCCAGGCCCACGGGGTCCCAGACGTCGAGGTCGTCGAAGGTGATGTTGAAATCGCCCATGAGCACCAGCCGCGGCTGCTCGGCCAGTTCGACCCGCAGCCAGTCGCGCAACGCGTCGAGCCAGCGCATCTTGTAGGCGAACTTGTCGCTGCCCGGGGCCTGGCCATTCGGAAAATAGGCGCCCACCACCCGAATCGGGCCGCCCGGCGCGTCGTAGCTGGCACTGATCACGCGTGCCATGTCGTCGTCGAAGCCGGGAATGTTGCGCAGCACGCGGTGGCCGGGGCCGCGGCTGAGCAGCGCCACGCCGTTGTAGGTTTTCTGGCCGAAGACCTGCGCCTGGTAGCCGGCCTCGGCAAAAGCCTGTGTGGGGAACTTGTCGTCCGTGAGCTTGAGCTCCTGCAGCGCCAGCACGTCCACCGGGTTCGCGGCGAGCCAGTCGAGTACCTGGGGCAGCCGTACCGACAGCGAGTTGATGTTCCAGGTGGCTAATTTCATAAATTTAATAAGTATTTGAATTTATTGGATTATTGTTTTGTGATTGGGTTTGATGCCACGAAAAGTGCCACCAATTTACCTCGACCTGTCATCCTCAAGCGTCAATTTTGATGCATGAAGGTTCTGATTCCGCGAACGCGGCAAGGCAGCAAGTATGCCGCTCGCCTGAGAGGAGATGTATTGACCCAGTGAATTCCTGCCCAGGTGTTAACGTTGAAGGAAACGACGATGAGCACCCTGATGGAAGACGAAATCAAGCGCTGGACAGCCAAGCGCAAGACAGCGCTGGTCCTGGACATCATCCAGGGCAAGACCACGATCTCGGATGTCCAAGTCGATTGCACCCAGGCTGGGTAGCAACCCTCATAGAGAAATGGCACCATGCTGGCCATGCATCAGCCGATGCATGGCCAGCAATTCAATAAAAAAGCCGATGGCATGACTGCTATCGGCCAAACCTTGGAAGAAACCTCGGAGCCAGATCAGAAGGTGTGGCGCATACCCACCATGTAGGCCTGCACGCCCTGGTTGGCCGCCACGGGGCTGGAGTAGACGGGGCTCAGGTTCATGTTGGCACCTTTGTTCGTCACGTTCGCTGCCTGCACATAAGCCAGCGTCCGCTTGGACAGGAAGTACTCGACCCCGATGGCGAACTGGGTGGCCTTGTTGCCGCTGTTCTTTTTGTCATCGATGGCGTAGTAGCCCGCGCTCACGTTGATGTTGGGGGCTGCGCGCCAGGCACACCGCCCACGGCCCACATGTCCAGCTTGTCCGATCCGTTGGGCAGCAAGGCGTGGGCGGGGTTGCGGGCCATGTAGTACTGGCCGCTGACCGTGAACGGCCCCCATGTGTACAGCGCGCCCAGCGACGTCAGGCGGTTGGTGTTGGCCGTGCCCGTGAAGCCCCTTGCAGCGGCTGCCGCGCTGCCTGCCGCTGCATTCCCCCCCGCTGCGGCGGTGAGCAAAGTGGTAGCGGTACCCAGGTTGTTGCCATAGCCGTTGTAGTACAGGGCTGACAGCTTCAGACCGTTGGCGCTGTACAGCGCCGTGATGGCCTGTTGCGAGCCTGCCTTGGCGCTGCCAGTGCCGTCGCCAAACGCGTACTCAAGGTTCAGCGTCAGGTTGTTCCAAGCGGGCGTGGTGTAAACCAACGCCCGGTCGTTGTAGACGGTGCCGAACGCCACGTTGGAGTTGTTTCCGATCCACGCGCCGCTGGCGCTGTTCAGCGCCACCAGACCGGTCAGCGCAGAGCCGAAATAGCGCGCACCGCGCGCATCGGTGGCAGCCATCGCGTAATACATGGGGGAGACCTGCCGACCGATCTTGAACTCGCCAAAGTTGCCTTTGAAACCCACGTGTGCCAACTGGTTGAACAAGGATGTGGAAGTTGAACTGTTGGCACCGCCAGACGAACCGTCTGTCGTGTTCAGGTTGCCCTGGAACTGGAATACGGCGCTCAAGCCGTTGCCCAGGTCTTCCTGACCCTTGATGCCCCAGTTGCTGGCACCCAGACCACCGTCTTTGTAGGTGGTTTTGCGGCCTGCATCGGCCGGGCTGGGCACATAGCCTGCCTTGCCCGCACTGACGTGCGACAAAGACAGCAGGCCCGCGTCAACGGTGCCGTACAAAGAAACGCTGCTCTGCGCCCATGCTGCGGTACCTGCCAAGCAAGCCGCGCAAGCCAATGCCAAGGGGGTGAATTTCATGTGAATGACTCCTGTTGTGATGAAAAAACCATGGCACTGTGGCCACTTGAGGTGAAAGACCTCGGTTTGCACGGGATCGGCGGGAACATTTGGACCACCAGCTTCATGGGCTCATGGCGTCTAGGCGCAGTTGCAATGCCTCGTTCTGTGTGCGCACAGGAAACGTGCGCACACCCAACGAGGTGGCATGCGAGTGGGGGGCTGAACCGGCCATCAAACCGTCGTTCAACCTGAACCGCAGGCCGTGCGCGGGGCACCGCACATGCCCACCTTCCACACGGCCCACGCAAAGCGATGCACCGCTGTGCGGGCAGCTGTCCTCCATCGCAAACACCTGCTCGTCGTGCTTGAAAACGGCCACGTCAAATCCGTTCACCTTCAGCAGCGCTTTGCCAAAAGGCTGCAGTACGCTGGCTGGGGCAACGGTTTGCCAGTGGGAAGATGTGTCTGTCATGGCCTCAACCCTTGAACTGAATCAACCCATAGAACAAAACGGCGAGGAAAGCGGTTTCAGCGCACATCAGTGCCACGGGCTTCCATCCCACAGACACGATGTCCTTCAGGTGCGTTTTCATGCCAATGGCCACCATCGCGG
>JAEWVY010000241.1 GCA_023396625.1 Pseudomonadota bacterium
GGGTGTCGCCGGCCTGCACGGTCTCGATGGCCTTGAGCAGGTTGCGCCGGTTGGCCATGATCACTTTGTCGGTCGTGCCCAGGTGTTCACGCGTGCGGTCCTGGATGGGGCCCATGCTTTCGCAGGCCCACTGGTCGTGCACGTTGATGTCGCTCTCGCCCATGCCCAGGTAGGTGCGGGTCACCTGTTCCTCGGGGTTGAACCCCCAGTCGTTGTGGCGGCCCATGTTCGGGATGTAGTCGGGCAGGGTCACGGTATCCAGGCGCTGGCGGCGCATGGTTTCCTTGTCCACCGGATCGGTGAAGCTGGTGAAAAAGGCGTACCAGTAGTTCTTTGTGTCGTCCACCGGCACGTGCATCTGGGTGATCGTCATGGTTTCGGACAGCGGGATCACGAAGGTCTGCGGGAACACGGCATTGGTCACGCGCACGTGGGTGATGGTGTCGTTGATGCGGCGAAGTGCCGTCAGGCGCAGGCCATAGGGCATGGATTCGAAGGAGATGTCGGGTTGGTCGAACTCGCGCATCACCTTGGTCATGGGCAGGCGCTGGCCGTCGATCGCCCCCAGGCTGGCGCCACGGAACTGTCGGCCATAGCTTTCGTCCAGTGACTCGTCATTGAAGAAGCGGTGCAGGTAGGACGCGTGCGCAGGGTCGATGCCCACTTCGAAGGCCTGCAGCCAGTTGCAATGCCACAAGCCCTTGAAGGCGAAGGTGTGCGTGGCCGGCGCGCTGAAGCAGTCGAGCTGCGGGAACGGCGGCGGTTCCACGCCTTCGGGGCCGAACCAGCCAAAGAGCACGCCGCTCTTTTCCAGCAGCGGATAGTTGCGCTGCTTGATGCGCGCGCACAGCGTGCTGCCCGGCGGCTCGGCGGGCGTGTCGACGCACTGGCCGGTGACGTCGAACTTCCAGCCATGGAACGGGCAACGCAGCCCGTCCCCCTCGTTGCGACCGTAGGCCAGGTCCGCTCCGCGATGCGGGCAGTCACGGTCAAGCAGGCCGTAACGGCCGTCGGCAGCCCTGAACAGCACGAAATCCTGCCCCAGCACGCGCACGGCCTTGACCGGGCGGGTGGCCATGCGCGGATCCAGTGCGGGGTTGAACTCGTCCACCAGCGCCACGGGCTGCCAGTAGCGGCGCAGCAATTCACCGGCCGGTGTGCCGGGCCCGACGCGGGTGAGGAGTTCGTTCTGCTCTGCTTTCATGGCGTGTTTCCTTTGAGGCAAATGGTGTTTTGTACACGGAAAATATAAAACGGTATACTGAAACTTCAAATCAGTGTACATTTACGCGCATGAACTTGCAAGAGACCGTTTTGATGCAGCTGCGGGACCTGGTGTTGCGCGGCGAGTTCGAGCCTGGCCAGCGTCTGGCCGAGCAACAGTTGGCTGAACGGTTGGGGGCGTCGCGCACGCCGGTGCGTGCCGCGTTGGTCACGCTGGAGCAGGAAGGGCTGGTTCAGGCCAACGACACCGGTGGGTATCTGGTTCGCCAGTTCACGCCGCGGGAGGTGGCCGACGCCATCGCGGTGCGTGGCCATTTGGAGGGCATGGCGGCGCGCCTGGTGGCCGAGCACGGCGTGTCACGCCAGCTGCAGGGCGATTTGCAGGCTTGCCTGGACGAGGGAGACCGGCTGCTGTCCGCTGACCCGTTGACCATGGAAAGTTACGCGGCCTACGCGGCCATGAATGACCGTTTCCACGCACTGATCCTGGAGGCCAGTGGCAACCGGGCGCTGCAGCGGGCCGTGGCACTCAACGACAAATTGCCTTTTGCCCCGGCTTCGGCGATGCTGCCGATGCAAGGTGCCGTGGCGATGGACCGCGACTGGATGCTGTATGCCCATCGCCAGCACCACATGCTGATGGATGCCCTGCGCCGGGGCGAAGGCGCGCGCGCCCAGGCCCTGGCCGTGGAGCACACCGAGGTGGCGCAGATGAACATGCGCCTGGCGCTGGAGCGACGGGCCGAGTCGGAGCGCGTCATGCCGGGGATCCGGCTGGTGGTGGGGTAGGGCCCGGCGCCCTGGCCGAAGCGGGCGGGCCCGGAGGCTTACGGGGTCGCGGTTTGCCAGGGGCCTTCATAGGCGAGCGGGGACAGGGTTCGCGCGGCGTAGTCGATGCCACTGAAGCGGGCGTAGTCTTCCAGCGAGCGCACGTTGCCGAGGCTGTAGACGCCGAGATCCTGACGCAATTCGAGCAGGGCCTTGGCCCGGGCGCGCGAGCGCATTTCCAGGGGCCACCAGGTTTGCTTGCGGCGCGCATCCTGATCCTCGTCCCAGTGCAGGGGCCGCGGAGGTGCCTTGGAATCCTCCGTGCGGTACAGGTGGTAGACCGGCAGGTCGGGCGTGTGAAAGATGTCCCAGCCGTGGGTATACAGACGCGCGGCCAGTGCCTGCTCCTCCCCATGAAAATACAGGAAGGGATCGTACGGAAAATACTTCACGAAACTGGCTGGCGCAAACAGGCAGTTCCCCCCGACATGGAAGCCGCGGACGGGTTGGTCGCTCTGGAAGCGCTTGGCCCGGAACAGCAGGACGGGGTGGTCGGGATCGAACGTGGAATCCGGCTTGACGACGTTGGCCATCATGTTGGTCGTGACGTTCTGGTGAACGGGTTCCCCGTCCACGAGGTCGAATGCCCGCGGATAGGCGGAGATCACGAACGCCGGCTTGATGGCGTGCAGGGCCATGGCCTGGGCGATGAGGCGCTCATCCCAGTACGGATCGAAATCGGTATGTGAATCGATCTGGAAGAACCAGTGTTCGCCGCTGTACAGCGACATGGCCAGCGCCCGGGCCCAGCAGGGGCCGCGAGCCTGCAAGGGGTCGATTCTCACCACACTCACGCGCGCGGGAGCCAGCGGCGCCTCGTCCAGCGCAGGTTGATCCAGAGGGCTTTGATCGATGACGGCGAAGTGCAAGCGTTCAGGCCAGCGCGCGCGCTGGACGGCGCGGCGCAGCGTGAATGGCAGGACGGGGTCGCAGTACGATGCGATGCTGATGAAAATGCTCATGTCTGTGTATCAAGGCCAAGGTGCCGCGGGAAAAAGCCTGCCTGAGATCCGCCGTTTCATGCGGGATGGCAGCGTGGCAGTTTATCGTCAGTCGCCGCCGTCCGGGACGGGGCCCGGGTTTATGCCACCGTCGTGCCTCCGTGAAGACCCCGTGATGCCATGAACGACGAGCTGCCCGATCCGAGCGCCTTTTGCGTGGTGACGACCACCGTGGCGACCGAAGCCGATGCCGGGACGCTGGCCCGCGAGATCGTGGCGGCGGGGCTCGGGGCCTGCGCACAGGTTCATCCTGTGCAAAGCCATTTTTTCTGGAAGGGCGACGCCTGCGCCGAGACCGAATACCGAGTCGACATCAAGACGCGTCGGGCGCTGTATCCGCGGCTCGAAGCGTTCATCCGCGCGCATCACCGCTATGACACGCCTGAAATCCTGGCCGTGCCGGTGTTGGCGGGGTCGGCCGACTATCTGCGGTGGCTGGCCGACGGCTCCATGGGGTAGGCCAGGCCACTGGGGCAGGCAGGCGCAGCCCGGTTTTTGTCCCTTACCATGCGGGGTTCGCCTGTTCAGAAGGTATTGCCAGCCATGCAGCCGCGGGTTTCCGTGATATTTCCGGTTCACAGCCGCCAAGCCTACCTGCGGGAGGCCATTGAATCCATTCTGCGCCAGACGATGGCGGACTTGGAACTTCTGGTCATCGAGGACGGCCATTTCCCGGCCGTGGCGGCCATCCTGGACGATTACACCGATTCTCGCATCCGGCGCATCCGTTTCCCCCTGAACATGGGCGTCAGCACGGCGCGCAATGCCGGCC
>JAEWVY010000242.1 GCA_023396625.1 Pseudomonadota bacterium
GCCCACGCTGATCCAGTGGGGCGACACCCACCCGGCCGACACCCTGCCCGCCAGCGGCGTGGCCCTGCAGTCCCTGACCCTGCGGCACCCCCGGGCGGCGGCCCTGCAAGCGGCCTGCGACAGCCTCGGCTTCGACCGGCTGGCCGTGTCTCCGGGCCCGCCGGGCCTGAGCGCCCGGCTGCAGACCCCCCGGGGCGAAATCGAGCTTCACACATGATGCGCCTGCCCTCACTGCCCGACATCGAAGCCGCCGCGGAGGTGGTCTACCGCGCGTTCCAGGCCACGCCCCAGTACCGGTGGGATCAGCTCGGCGCGCGCCTGGGCACCGACTGCTGGGTCAAACACGAGAACCACACGCCCGTGGGCGCGTTCAAGATCCGCGGCGGACTGACCTATTTCGACCAGCTGGCGCGGCGCGGCGCGCTGCCGCGCGAAGTCCTCAGCGCCACCCGCGGCAACCACGGTCAGAGCATCGGCTGGGCCGCGCGCGCCCATGGCGTGGCCTGCACCATCGTCGTGCCGCGCGGCAATTCGGTCGAAAAGAACGCCGCCATGCGCGCGCTCGGCGTCACGCTGATCGAGCATGGCGACGATTTCCAGGCCGCCCGCGAACACGCGCAGCACCTGGCGGACACCCGCGGCGCGCACATGGTGCCCAGCTTCCACCAGGATCTGCTCAGCGGCGTCAGCACCTATTGGTGGGAATTCTTCCGGGCCGTGCCGAATCTCGACGTGGCCTATGTGCCCATCGGCCTGGGCTCGGGCGCCTGTTCGGCGATCGCCGCCAAGCTGGCGCTGAACCATCCGGTGCGCCTCGTCGGCGTGGTCAGCCGCCTGGCCACCACCTATGCCGACTCGCTGGCCGCCGGCCGGGTGGTCGAGGCACCGGTCAGCACCCGGCTGGCCGACGGCATCGCGGTGCGCGTGGCCGACGCCGATGCCCTGGCCGTGCTGATGCGGCACCTGGACCACGTCGTCCAGGTCAGCGACGCCGAGGTCGCCCAGGCCATGCGCGACCTCTACATCGCCACCCACAACGTGGCCGAGGGCGCCGGCGCGGCCAGCTTCGCCGCCGCGATGCAGGAACGCGACGCCCTGCGGGGCCAGGTCGTCGGCACCACCCTGTGCGGTGGCAACGTGGACGCGCCGGTCTTCGCGCAGGTGCTGAACGCGGACATCAGCCTGCCGGACGATCCCGCGCCAGCCGCAGGCCGGTGAACTGCCAGCACGCATCGGCCGGGAAAAAATTGCGGTAGCTGGCGCGGATGTGGTCCGCAGGCGTCGCGCACGAGCCGCCGCGCAGCACGTACTGGTTGCACATGAACTTGCCGTTGTATTCACCCACGGCGCCAGCCCAGGGCCGGTAGCCGGGGTAGGCGCCGTAGGCGCTCGACGTCCACTCCCAGACGTCGCCGAAGACCTGTCGCAGACCCTCCGCCGCCCCGGCCGATGCGGGCCAGGCCCGGGGGTGGAACACCTCGGTCTCCGCGAGATTGGCCTCGCCGGTGCGAACCACCGATCCCGCGGTGGTCACCGCATGCTCCCACTCGGCCTCGGTGGGCAGGCGCGCGCCGGCCCAGCGCGCATAGGCCTCGGCCTCGAAATAGCTCAGATGCGCCACCGGCGTGGCTGGCGCCAGCGGCACGAGCCCCTGCAGCGTGAAGACCTGCCAGCCGTCCACCCCTTGCGCGCCGCCGCGCCGCCAGTACAGGGGCGCCTGCCGTTGCCCCGACTGCACCCAGTCCCAGCCCGCCGAGAGCCACCACTGCGGGTCGCCGTAGCCGCCCGCGGCCACGAAGGCCGCGAATTCGCCCTGGGTCACGAGCCGGCTGGCCAGCTCGAACGGCGCCAGCCAGACCGCATGGCGCGGCGTTTCGTTGTCGAACGCAAACCCGGCCCCCGCATGGCCGACTTCGACCCGCCCGCCGTCGAACCCGACCCATGCCGCGGGCGCCGGGCCCGCGGCCTCACCTGCCGCCCCGGCAGCGGGAGGCGCCTGGTAGGCCGGAGCCAGCGGGTTGCACGACAGCACGTGCTTGATGTCGGTCAGCAGCAGCTCCTGGTGCTGTTGCTCGTGCTGCAAACCCAGCTCCACCAGCACAGCCCGTTCGGTGTCCACCGGGCCGGCCAGCAGCCGGTCCATGCGCGCGTCCACCTGCGCCCGCCATGCCAACACCTCGGCCAGCGCCGGCCGCGAAATCAGTCCCCGCTGCGCGCGCGGATGCCTGTCGCCCACCGCGTGGTAGTAGCTGTTGAACAACACGCGGAATGCCGGATTGAACGGCTCGAACGCGGGCTCGAAGCGTTCGAGCACAAAGGTCTCGAAGAACCAGGTCACGTGCGCCAGATGCCACTTGGTCGGGCTGACGTCGGGCATGGATTGGATCTGCGCGTCCTCCGGGCTCAGCGGCGCGGCGAGTGCGGTGGTCCGGGCACGCACCCGGGCGTAGCGGGCGCGCAGGTCGCCGTCGCCCGTGCACGGCAGGGGGGTCTTGTCGGAAGCTTGCATGGCGCCATTCAAGCACAGCGGCGGCCCGCCGTCCCGCCACACGCCCGCGCGGACCGGCCCGGCGGTCGCGCCGGCGACAAAACGACGCGTCCGCTTCGATGAACATCGCTCCATGGGAACGCTTTATCTCGTGCGCCACGGCCAGGCCTCGTTTGGCGCGGACGACTATGACCAGCTCAGCGAACTCGGCTGGCGGCAAAGCCTGCGGCTGGGCCAGCACCTGGCGCACCGAGGCCTGAAATTCGACGCCGTGCTCACCGGCACGCTGCGCCGCCACGCCCAGACCTGGGCCGGCATCGCCGAGGGCGCCGGCCTGAACCTGCAGCCCGTCGTGTGGCCCGGCCTCGACGAATACGACAGCCACGCGCTGATTGCCGCCATTCACCCCCAGCCGCTGGAAGCACCCGACACCCCCGAACGCTACCGCCACCATTTCCGCCTGCTGCGCCATGGCCTGGCGCAATGGATGGCCGGCGCGACACAGCCTCGGGGCATGCCCAGCTACGCGGCGTTTGCGCAGGGCGTCACCCAGGCGCTGGACCACGTGCGGCGTGACCATGTCGGCCACGTGCTGCTCGTCTCCAGCGGCGGCCCGATCGCCACCGCGGTCGGACAGGTGCTGGGCATGCCGCCCGAACACACCATCGAACTCAACCTGCGCATCCGAAACAGCGCGCTCACCGAGTTCGCGTTCAACCCCAAGCGCCACGCACTGCTGACCTTCAACACCCTGCCGCACCTGGACCCCCGGGACGACGCCGACTGGATCACCTTCGCCTGATCGCCCGGGCTCCGCCCGCGCCTGGCGGGCGCGGAACTTGCTGCGCCGCGGGCATGTCCCCGAACAGCCCGCTGCCCCGGCCTGACACCGCCGACTCCGAATGGCACGCGCAGGAACTGCTGCTCCTGCGCGAGGTGATGCGGCTGGTCGGCCGCAGCCTGGCGCCGGAATCCGTGCTGCGGGAAATGCTGCATCTGATGAGTGAACTGCTGGGCCTCAACCGCGGCCGCGTCGTGCTGCTCGACCCGCCCCCCGCCGCCACCCCGGCCGCGCCCACCGCGTCGATCCGGCACGCCTACGGCCTCACGCACGCCGAAATCGCGCGCGGCCGCTACACCCGTGGCGAGGGCGTGACCGGCCGCGTGCTGGCCACCGGGCAGCCCCTCATCGTGCAGGACATCGACGCCGAGCCGCTGTTCCTGTTCCGCAGCGTCGCGCGCGACCGGTTGCCGCCGGAGACGGTGGCCTTCCTGGCGCTGCCGATCGAACTGCACGGCGCGCCCATCGGCGTGCTGGCCTGCCACCGCATCCGCAGCCGCCAGCGCCGCCTCACCGACGACCTGGCCGTGCTGCGCGTGCTCGCCACGCTGGCCGGGCAGGTGCTCCAACTGGAACAGCTCGTGGCCGAACAGACACGCCAGCTCGAGGCCCGCAACACCGTGCTGGCGCGCGCGCTCAACGCCAAGAGCGCGCGCTACGGCCTGATCGGCAACGCGCCGCCGCTGCTGCAGGCCCTGTCCGAGCTCGAGCGCGTCTCGCAAAGCCAGGCCACCGTGCTGCTGCTGGGCGAATCGGGCACCGGCAAGGAGCTGTTCGCGCGCGCCGTGCACCTGGCCAGCCCGCGGCGCGATCAGCCCTTCATCAAAGTCAACTGCTCGGCCATCCCCGACACGCTGTTCGAGTCGGAACTCTTCGGCCACGAGCGCGGCGCCTTCACCGGCGCCAGCGGCGCGCGGGCCGGCTGGTTCGAGCAGGCCCACGGCGGCACCATCTTCCTGGACGAGATCGGCGAACTGCCCCTGCCCCTGCAGTCCAAGCTGCTGCGCACCCTGCAGGAGGGCACGCTGGTGCGCCTGGGTGGCCAGCACGAGCGGCGCGTGGACGTGCGCCTGGTGGCCGCCACCAACCGCGACCTGGCCCGTGAAGCAGAGGCCGGCCGTTTCCGACAGGACCTGTACTACCGCCTCAACGTGATCCCCATCCGCCTGCCGTCCCTGCGCGAGCGGCGCGAGGACGTGCGGGCCCTGGCGCTGCATTTCACGAGCCGCGCCAACCAGGCGCACCAACGCAACGTGAACCTGGCCCCCGACGCGCTGGCGCGCCTGGAAGCCCTGCCCTGGCCGGGCAACATTCGCGAACTGGGCAACCTGATCGAGCGCGTGGTGCTGCTGGCCGACCGCCCCCTGGTCACCGCCGCCGACCTGGCGCGCTTCCTGCCGGCCGGCGCCACACCGCCCGCCCCCGAGCCACCCGGCACCCCGTCCGCGCCGGCCGACTGCGCCGACGCGCCCGGCGCCACGCCGCTGGTGCGCGCCTACGCCAGCGCCCAGTCTCACACGGCCGGTGCCCTGCGCGCCGCCCTGGCGCAGCACCAGGGCAACCAGTCACGCGCCGCGCAAAGCCTGGGGCTGACGCTGCGGCAGTTCGCCTACCGGCTGCGCAAGGCGGGCCTGCGCTAGGGCCTGGCGACACCGCCTCGGTCCATCCGCCACGCGCACCAAACCGTCGGCTTGCCAGCGCGTGGCCGGCGCTTCTACACTGGCGCCATGTCCGCGATCCGGCTGCACCTCTCCACCCCCGCCGCATGGCATGCGGCGCCGCTGCGGAGAATCCTGCCCGCGATCTTCACCGCCAGCGTCTCGGCATGCGCCCACGCGTCCCCGTTCGCGCACGACATGCAACTCGCGCACGAGCGCGGTGACGAAGGCTTCCTCTACATGGCGCACCCGCCGTCAGGAAAATGGATCGGGCGCGAATGCCAGTTGCGGGTTCCCGCACAACGCCCGCTGCCCGAACCGCTCGCTCCCGATCGCGCAGACCCGCTGCTCTCGGTGCTGGTCTTCGGCAGCGTCAGCGCGGCATCGGCAAGCATCGTCGGCGGCGTGCGCAACGTCCAGGTTTTTCAGAACTGGCGCTGGTGGTGGATCAATATGCCGGTGGACGACGGCGAGCTGCGCCGGCCGCCGCGCCTGGGCGTGCAGGTGTTC